>JARFRH010000281.1 GCA_029287355.1 Maribacter sp.
ACTACACAGAGCACTAGTCGTCGGCAGCGTCAGATGTGTATAAGAGACAGAGTAAACCTAGATCGTTTTAATCTGTTTTTTCCTGAAAAAAGACCTTTCTTTTTAGAGAATGCCGGACTCTTCAGTGTCGGTAGTCCAGGGGAAGTGGATTTGTTTTTCAGCCGAAGGATAGGCATCGGTGACAATGGAAACATAGTACCCATCATAGGTGGAGCACGTTTATCGGGAAAACTGAATAGAACCAATGTGGGCCTTTTAAGTATGTGGACCGAAGATGTGAGCGATAAAGGCATTGAGGAAAACAATTTTACCGTTGTCAGAGTGAATCATGAGTTTAAACGGCGTACTGCTCTTGGGGCGGTGTTTATAAACAGGCAAGGCCTGCAATCGGACAACAACTATAACCGCACCTTCGCGCTGGATGGTAAACTGGGTTTGGGAAGAAAAGCACGAATGACAGGCTTCTACGCCAAGACCAAGGATCCGAACGACACCATCAATGCCCATTCCTTTAAATTTCAAACGGACTACAATTGGAACAACTGGGAACTACGTGCCGGGTATACTGAGGTAGGGGAAGGGTTCAATCCTGAAGTAGGCTTTCTTTTGCGTTCTGCATTTCGAAAACCAGAAGGCTTGGTATTGTATCATCTACGTCCGAAAAATCCCGATGCGAAAATATTGGAATACCGGCCTCATGTTTCATACCGCGGGTATTGGAATTTCAATGGTTTTCAGGAAACGGGTTTCTTGCACCTCGATAATCATTTCGAATGGAAAAGCGGTAACGAATTACATACCGGTGTGAACATCACGAAAGAAGGGGTAGTTGATGCTTTCGATATTTCAAGAGGAGGTAATGTTATCGTAGACCCAGGTGTTTATAATCATGCGGAATCTCAAATCATATTTTTTACCAATCAAAGCAAGCCATTGTCCCTAAACTTGCGATCCGTCATCGGAGGTTCCTTTGGTGGTACGCGTTACCAAGAAAGTATTACAGGCAGGTATCGCGTGGGTGATAAATTCAATGCGGCTGTTACACTTTTGTACAATAATTTTCAATTACCCAACGGAGATTTTACGGCTAATATTCTGCGTACCCAACTTTCCTATGCCTTTAAACCGAATATTTACCTGCAGGGCTTGATTCAACATAATACTTCGAATAAGCTTTGGGCGGCGAACGTTCGTTTCGGATGGTTGCAACAAGCCAATACCGGACTTTTTGTGGTGTGGAATTATAACTTGCAAGATGGCGACCCCCTCAACAATAGCTTTATTATTAAATATACCCGAATCTTTGATTTGGTCAAATAGATTGATATCATGAAAAAGTTTAGAATTCTCAGTATTGCAGCCATCATAGTGGTTTCTAATTTCTCTTGTTCGGTTGGATCATCTTCGGAAACCCTCTTTCAAGAAAACGCAGATGATTGGTTTAGCGAAGGCGATGCCCAGTGGAAATTCGTCAATGGCGAATTGGTAGGAAGCCTAGATAGTGGAAACGGATTCGTCATGACCGAAAAGAGCTATAAAGATTTTATGCTCGAATTGGAATTTAAACCTGATAGCACTATAAATTCAGGAATTTTTATCCGATGCAAAGAAAATGCAATCTCAAACGTCGATTGTTATGAAATCAATATTTGGGATTTGCATCCTGACCAAAAAAATAGAACCGGTGCTGTTGTTACACGCACAACACCCTTGGCCATTGTCGAAACCTTGGACAAATGGAACACCTACAAAATCAAAAACGAAAAAGATCATCTTCAGGTCTGGATCAATGATGTTCTGACCGCGGACATGAAAAATCAAGATCTTGTTGAGGGGCCAATCGCCTTACAGGCCGCTGAGACCGGGCAAATCAAGTTTCGAAATGTAACGGTAGTTTCCCTAGAATAGGTCTAATTAGACGCCGAACTGTTGCAAGTGATGATCCAAATGCTTGGAGAAAAGCGTATTCCATTCCTTTTCGTTCAAAAGACCAAAGGCATGTGACTCCTTGCCATCAAAATATTCGGCACCCAATTGTTGGGTCTTTTGTAAATTATCGACCAATCTTGTTTTTTCTTTTTCGAAATCGCGCTCATCCGCAATGACGAACATGGGGGCGGTTCGACTATTTTTTTTGTATGGCTTTGAGCCGACCACGATATTCTTGGCAAACAATTTGATCATGAATTTTTGAAAACCCTTTGGCTTCGGATGTTTGTCCGTATAGACCAATTCATAGGCAACATTGCAATGTGCCATCATTTGAGCGACATCCATCTCGCCCCAAAGATGTTGGGTTTCAGGCGTAAGTTTGTTAATTCTCCGAATGGTTTCCCGTAATTCTGTTTCGTCAAATAAATTTTTCCAACTCATGGTTTTGGTTTTTTAGTCTAACAAGAAATTGATTTATATAATATGATTCTTTTTCTATTGACCTACGAACACAAAATTTTAAGACATGGATAGAATCACATTTCCTGTTTTATTTCCTGAGCAGACGTACTTATAGGCTTCTGCGACTTCATCAAGTGCATATGTTTTGTCAATGACCGGCCGAAATACATCTTCTGCTATCATTTTCTTTACAAATTCTATGCTACGCATGATATTTGTCGGTAATGGAAACTTCACTTTTTTACCACCTATTAGAGGCGTTATTAATGCTAAAAAAGGATTTTGTACCCAAGGACCCAATTCCGAAGAAATATAAACACCTCGCTTTTTAAGGAGTCGCTTACATTTACCAAAAGTGCTTTTACCTACTGCATCGAATACAAAATCGTATTTTTCGCTGTCCTTGGTAAAATCTTCTTTCTTATAGTCTATTATTCGAGCGACACCCAATGATTTGATGAGCGTTACATTTTTGGTATTGCAGGTTGCTGTCACACGGGCACCATAATAGGTAAGCAACTGAATCATAGCCGAACCGATAGCCCCTGTCGCACCATTGACCATCACTTTTTGTCCAGGTGCTACGTTTACCTTATTGATAAAATTGAAGGCGTAATGTGCTCCCTCTAAACTCGCGACCGCATGTTCATAAGACATTTTGTTTGGCATATGGGCTATGGCTTTTTTTACAGGGTGACTCATAAACTGGGCTTGTGATTGTATGCCGTCGTCACCGAAACCGAAAACACGATCATTAATTCTAAAATTTGTGACCCCTTTTCCTACCGCCAAAATTTGCCCTGCGAAATCCGTACCCGGAACTATTTGTCTGGGTTTGAATAGCCCTAGAAATAAACGCATAATAAAGGGTTTTCCCGTGACGATAGCACAGTCTGTTCGATTTACGGTTGTGGCGTGTACTTTTATGAAGACTTCGTCTTCTTTCATCATGGGTTTCTCAATTTCCGCGACGCTTAAGGTTTCAGGCGGCCCGTATTTTCTTCGGATAACTGCTTTCATTAGATGTACTCTTGAATTTACTGATTTAGGTATTCAAGACTTCTAAAACCCGTTCAGGCGTGAAAGGAAGATGTCTGAGGCGCTTTCCGGTGAGACGGAGAAAGGCGTTGGCAATGGCGCAGGCCACTAAAGGAGTGCCTGATTCACCTACCCCTTGGGGCGATTCGGTAGACTCGATCATAAATGTTTCGATACTATCAGGAATGTCTTCCATGCGTAGCAATTGATAGGTGTCAAAATTGGACTGTTGTATTTTTCCATCCAACACTGTAATTTGTTCCTTGAGCACACTGCTCATTCCCATAATAATGCCTCCCTCCATTTGGGCCTTGACGTTGTCCGGCTGAACAATTACCCCTGCATCAATGGCACTCCAAAAGCGATGGACATTTATTTTTCCGGTAGAACGGTCCACTGAAATTTCACAAACTCCCGTACTCAAAGTGCCACTGCGTTCTAAAAATGCAAGACCCTTGGCTTTTCCTTCGGTATTTGGAACATTCCATTCACTAATTTCTGCGGCTTTTTCCAATGTCGCCAAGGCCCTTGGCGATTTTGACATGAGCTTGCGTCTTAGGTCAACAGGATCTATTTTCTGATCTAGTGCAATTTCATCGAGCAATGCTTCTATAGCAAATTTATTAGGACCATGACCTACGGCCCGCCAGTGCTTTAAGCGAATTCCATGGGAAGTTTTTCGCCATTCCGCAAATTGACTGCCAATATCATAGTAATCGTTTCGGATACCACTGGTCGCTAGATTACCGTTTTCGGCAACCACAAGATGTGAGAGTGCGGTAATTTTGCCTTTGGTGTCAGTGCTTGCAGTAAGCCGTTGAAAGGATAAGGGTCGAAACGCCCCATAGGTCATATCATCTTCGCGGGTCCACATCAACTTTACCGGACTTGGTGCCATCTCTTTGGCCAAAATTGCACATTCGACCACGAAATCGGTCATGCTTCTTCTGCCAAAACCCCCGCCCAGATACTGTAAATGTACGTTCACATCTTTGGCGGGAATACCGAGTGCGTCGGGCACCCCTAACTTTGTGTCTCCACCTTGTTGGCTTCCTACCCAGACTTCGGCACTTTTACCATCTTCCGCAACTTTGACAATTGAATTCAAGGGTTCCATTTGGGCATGATACACATAGTCATTTTTAAAATCTGCCGTGTAGGTTTTGGCTGCGTTACCAAATGCTTGTTTTACATCACCTATTTCGTGTAAGGCCTCGCCCTTTTTGTCTTCGGAGGCTACTTTTTCATATTCGGCATAAATCCCTTGCGAGTCATAACCCGTGGCCGCTGCAGAGCTCCAATCGATTTTCAACGCTTTTTTAGCGGCCAAGGCCACTTCCAAAGAGGTGGCGATAAGTCCTATAGCATAATCAAAAGGGACAATTTTCTGAACACCCGACATAGCCAAGATTTCCTTTTCGTTTTGCAAATTAGGTCTAGCAGCATGCAAGTTGCCCCTTTCAAGCACGCCGTAAAGCATGTCTGGTAAACGAATATCCATAGTGAATTTAGCCGTGCCATTTATCTTAGCAGGTATTTCATAGCGAGGAATATCCTTTCCGATCAGGCGAAAGTCTTTTGGGTTTTTTAATTGATCTTCTTGAATGTCGGGAAGGGTAGTGGGGACGTCCAAAAAAGGAACCAATTCGCCGTAACTTATTTTTTGGTCCATCTTGTTGTTGATGACGAAACCGATTTCTGTACGAAGTTCATCTATGGAGACATTCCAGTGTTTTGCAGCTGTGTGTAAAAGTACATAACGGGCCTGCGCCCCGGCCTTTCGCATCACGGGATAGTTGCTTTTAGTAACCCTACTTCCGGCAGATAACATAATCTTGCTGCCCGGTCGCCATCCTTCTGAGCCATAAATTTCAGGTTCTTGAGGTGAAAATTCAACCCTGACCTTTGACCAATCGGCATCCATTTCCTCAGCAAAAACGACGGGTAGAGAGGTCATTGATCCTTGTCCCATTTCGGCCGCTGGATTGTAAATGGTAATCTGTCCGTCCTCTGAAAGCCGAACCCAAGCGGTCAGCGGATGCATTTTCAATTGTGCTTTAATGCCTTCCTTATTGTTACATGAAATTGCAAATGGCAACATGCCGGAAACACCTATGAAAAGTGCCACACCACTTGATGTTTTTAAAAATTCCCTACGACCGACGCTTTTTATACTTGTGCTCATGGTACTTATTCTTATACGTTCTAGGTGTTTTCGGATTTGGCATTCGATGCCAATTCAACGGCCTTGACGATGCGCATATACGTCCCGCACCGACATAGAATGCCATTCATTTCTGTCTTGATTTCATCACGCGTGGGACTGGGATTCTGTTCCAAAAAGGCTACCGCTTGCATGATTTGCCCAGACTGGCAATATCCACATTGAGGAGCCTGTGCGGCTATCCAAGCTTTTTGTACAGGATGGTCTCCATTTTCCGAAAGGCCTTCGATAGTCGTAATTTGTTGCTCTTCAGAAAAATTGTCAATGGTCAGAATACAGGCGCGCATCGGCTTTCCGTCCACATGAATGGTGCAGGCCCCGCATTGCGCAATACCGCATCCGTATTTCGTGCCGGTCAATTCTAAATGTTCCCGGAGCACCCAAAGTAAGGAGGTCCCTTCAGTGACATGAAACTCGTGTCTTTTGCCGTTTATATGCAATACATAATTCTTCATAGTCTTGAGTATAGTTCACCCTTAAATTACATAATAAAAGATAGAATTTAAGAATTCTTTTGAAAGATTAACGTACACCATTGACATCCATTTCCAAGGTATAGACAGAATCCATTGCGGTGATAAATAAGATATTTTGTTGCGGTCCGCCAAATGTGACATTGGCCGTCCATTTTTCGGGTACGGCAATATGTTTAATTTGCTTCCCGTTTTTGTCAAAAACAGTTACCCCATCACCCGTCATATATACATTGCCTTGATTGTCCAAGGTCATTCCATCAGAGCCCAACTCACAAAACAATTTTCTTTCAGATAGCGTTCCATCTTCTTTTATAGTAAACACATATGTTTTTTTATCTCCGATATCCGCAATGTACAAGGTTTTGCCATCCGCAGTTCCTATGATTCCGTTGGGCATTACAAAATCCTTTGCGACGATTTTTACCTCCCCGTTGCTCGGTGTAATATAGTATACGCGACGTTCATCAATACGATTTTCAGTCGGTGTCCACCAAGGTCGGTTATACAGAGGGTCGGTAAAATAAATACCGCCATTAGGGGCTACCCAAAGATCATTAGGCCCACCCAATAGTTTACCCTCAAATTCAGACACTAATACGGTCTTGTTTTTTTCCATATCGATGCGCCACAATTCGTTCTTTTCATCGGCACAGGAAAGCAAGTTACCGTCATGATCGAAATAGAGACCGTTTGAACGTCCACTAGGTTTCATCCAATCGGATACGGAATTAGTGCTGGCATCCCATTTTACGATTCGGTCATTGGGTTGATCCGTGAAATAGACATTGCCATTTTTATCAACTGCGGGCCCTTCGGTAAACTCGTATTCTTCAGCGACCAAAGTCAGTTCTGCACCTTCTGGGATAATATCCTGGGCTTTGCAAGACGTAGCAATTGATAATAACGCTACTAGTAGAAATGTATTTTTCATCATAATTGTTCTTTGTTGAATCAAGATAAGGAATGATATTCATATGTAGGTGCAAGGGCTTATGTTCAAAATCTTTGATTATTGGATGAATTCCTTAAACCGAATGGGGTTCCTTCTTTAGGCATTAAGGGGCTTTCTTCCAGCCCGGCCCTTTAACGAATCTACCTGACGATGTTCCGGTATGCGCTCCATCTTTTAGTACATGACCTCCATTTACGAATACGTGCTGCATACCTGTAGCGTACTGATGTGGCCTTTCAAAAGTGGCATTATCAGTAATTTTGTTTGCATCAAAAACGACTATATCCGCGAAATAGCCTTCTTTCAAAGCCCCTCTTTTTTTTAATTTTAAATTCGTAGCGGGTAGACTGGTAAGCTTGTAGATTGCTTCTTCCAAAGGAATAACTTTTTCCTCTCGGACAAAATACCCTAACAATCTTGCAAATGAACCATAGGCTCTTGGATGTGTGCTTTGCTCCAAGAATACACCTTCATTCGTATAGGAACCCGCATCAGAGCAAATACTCATGTATGGCAATTTCAATTTCTTTTTGATATTCTCTTCGGACATTGAAAAATAGACCACCTGAATTCTGCTGTCATCCTCATAAATCAAATCTACTAGAGTTTCGTTCGGAGATTTGTTTCTTTCAGTAGCTACCTCGGCAAGGGTTTTACCAATATGTTTTCTCATTGCCTTGTTTCGAAACCCAACAAGTAGAATCTTTTCTGGCGGAACATGAAAGTCGATTTCATCCATCATCTGTTTTCGTTTTGTCGGATTCTCGATTAGTTTCATTGTTGATGCATGTCCGCCCTCTTTCGCCCAGGCAGGAAGTACCACATTCAGGCCTGTTGAGCTGGCATTGTACATATACATATCGGTGGTAATATCGAGGCCTTTCTTTCTTGCATTTTCGACCAAGGTGATGGCACTATCCAAGAGATGCCAATTGGCATTTCCGGAAGCCTTAAAATGGTATATTTCTGCGGGTAGCTTGGCCTGTTCAGAAATGGTGATCAGCTCATCAACGGCTTCCAATAATTTCCCCTCTTCATCACGGATGTGTGAAATATACATACCATCGTATTCGGCAACGACTTTAGCCAATTCAATGATTTCTTCTGTTTCAGCATGTCCGCTTGGTACATAAATAAGGGAAGTTGAAAGTCCTACGGCGCCCTCTTCCATTCCTTGGCGCAATAGCTTTTTCATTAAGCTCATCTCTTCCTCAGTAGGAAGTCTTTTTTCGATACCGATCACATGTTGACGGAGGGTGGCGTTGCCTACAAAAGAGGCGACGTTGGTAGAAATTCCTTTAGTTTCGAGATGGTTTAGATATTCCCCTAAACTTGTCCATGGAATATCATAGGTAATATCGCCTTGGTTCTCCTTCATCTCTTTTTTCATGGTCTCGCTCAATGGCCCCATAGAAGAACCTTCGCCTAAAACTTCTAATGTCACGCCCTGACGAATATCACCTTGTGATCGGCCATCTTCAAGAAGCGATACATTTGCCCAACTCAACATGTTTATAAAACCAGGTGCTACGGATAGTCCGGCAGCATCGATTTCTTGTTTGCCGATGGCATTTTCGATTTGGCCTACTGCCGCAATAGTATCGGCATTGATGGCAATATCCCCTAGGTAAGCGGGCTTCCCTGAACCGTCTAGAATTTGGCCATTTTTTATTAGAATGTCATATTGTATTTTTGCGGGTTCACATGAAAAAAGTAAAATAATACCTAGTAAAAAGACAAATGGTTCAAGTTTTTTCATAATCCAATTTATTTATCTCAGTGGTCTCGTCTTCGCCTGCTTGCCGGCAAGGCATGTTCCATTATACAGCACTATAGGGCTTTTAAGAACTCCATATTGTGTTTCATACTTTCAATGGGTGTACTTTCATATTCTTCCTGCTCAATAAAAATATGTTTGACACCGGATGCTTCCTGATGTTGCATCATAGTTTTTATATCCAGAGCCCCCTTTCCGAATTCCGTACTTTCTTTTTTGGTCATGTTCATATCCTTCAAGTGCCAAAGCGGAAAACGACCGGGATATTTTTTGAAATAGTCCAACGGATCTTTTCCGCCCACTATGACCCAGCCGAGATCCAGTTCCATGTGAACTAAATCTGGATCCGTATGATCCATAAGTACATCATAAAGTACTTCTCCCTTATCCGATTCAAATTCATATTCGTGGTTATGGTAACCGAATCCGAGTCCTAGTTTCTTACAATCTTCACCTGCTTTATTGAACGCCTCCGCTACTTTTTTATAGTTCTCTACGGTTTGACCTCTGCTTGGCATCGAAGAACAAATTAAATAGGGTTGCCCTGATGCAACGGCTTCTTCCATGGTCTGTTGAAAATTGTCATCCAAAGCAACATGACCACTTTTTAGGCTCATACCTAGATCTTCGCACGCTTTTTTCATATCCTCGGGAGATAATCCATAATAATGCCCTTTACTGCTTCTTGCCGACTCGATTTCTTTTATGCCGATCGATGCGATTAGTTTTAAAGTACCCAAAGCATCTTTCGCCATTTCATCTCGGAAAGAATACAATTGCACTCCGAATTTTTGTTCGACGGAAGATGTAAATCCGCAGGATGGAAGCACTAATGTCCCCGTGGTGAAAAGACCAGCCTGTTTTATAAAGTTTCTTCTTGTTGTCATAATTATATTTTTTAAGGAGGTACCCGACCTGAGCGATGATTTTAATTGTCATTAAGATTTCATCAGAAAGTATTCATGTGTCAATTTTCACTTGCTTGACCACCTATAAGTTCAAACTGGCACATACATACCATTCTTAAATAAGGTCTCAATGATCTTCTTTATAGTGCTTTTTTAAGGTATCCTCGCCATAGTCGTTGGTCGGATCTCGTACCACGGTATGTACATGGTTGGCATTGGTTTGGGTATTGTCATATTCAATCAATAGTACAGGGCCTTGAATACACCAATAATTAGCCACTCCTGGTTCTAAGCTGCCTGCCCATGAAAATGATAGGTTTTCAATGCCCGCTTTTTTAATTTTGTCCCGGTAACCTTCGGAAAAGTTCTTTTCGTAATTGTTTAAATAAAGATCGATCAATTCATGAAAAAGCTGTTGTTGATCTGATGTTAGATCATTGTAAAATATGCCCTTCTGTTCAAATCCTTTTACATTGCGTTGGGTAGTGGTAATTATTTCTTTCGGTGCAATAGCAGCGAACATAGCTTTTTTCAGCTGTTCAGGTGAAAGTGAATTAACGAGTTTAAAGCTCAAAGCGGTTTCTTTCTTTAATACTTCTTTTTCTTTGTGCCCTGTAATTTTAATAACTGCGGGGTTGGTTCCAAAGAAAGTGGGAGTCGCAGCACTTATTTTATGATCGGATGAGGTGAAGTTTAACGAAAGGTGATGACCTTCGAACCGCCAACCCCAGGGCGCATCGGATGCGGGGTCTCCAAATATGGAAAAATGATAATTTAAGGGATCCCTTCGAGGTTTTCCATCGGGCATCTTGTCATTGTCGTCATTCTCAATGACCCGAAGTATTTTTTCAAGCGACATAATTTCTTTTGACTTTCGAAAACCTTCTTCACTAAGCGAAGATTTGAGTAAATCCAAGGCAGCGGCCTTTTGTGTATCATTGAAATCATGAAATCTAGGTCCTTTTCTAGGCATGGGTACATAGTTCATAT
>JARFRH010000261.1 GCA_029287355.1 Maribacter sp.
TCAGTAAATAACTGGTTTAAACCTGGCCATATATAATCCGCAAATTGCACCTCAACAATAGGTTTTAAGCCAACCGCAGACATACCCACGGTAGAACCGACAATAAATGCTTCCTGTATTGGCGTATTAAATACACGGTCGTCTCCGAATTTTTGAGCCAAGGTCGCCGCTTCTCTAAAAACACCTCCAAGTCTGCCACCAACATCTTGCCCGTAGAGCAGACATTCTTTGTACTCCTTCATTAACTCTTCAACTGCGAATAAGGCACAATCTACCATTACCACTTTATCAGCGCCTTCTGGTGCTCGTGTCCCTTTCTCTTCGGTAATAGGTGTTGGCACAAAGTCATTTGTAAATAAATCTTCTGGTTTTGGGTCTTCAGCCTTTAAGGCTTTGTCAAAATCAGACTGCACCTTCTTTCTTGCCGCATCTTCAATTGCCTTTACATCCTGTTCTGAAAAGCCAGCGTCCAGTAATTGTTGACTTAATACTGGATATGGGTCACGAGAACGGGCCTCATCCAGATCATCGCGATACCACTCCATACGCACACCAGATGTATGGTGATTTAATAATGGAACTTTGGCATGGACTAAAAATGGGCGTCGCTCTTGGCGTATGATGGCTATGACTTTTTCAATAGCTTCATAACTTTCAATAAAATTAGCACCATCAATGCTAATCGCTTCTAAACCATGAAATCCTTGTGCATATTCAAAAGCATTTTGAGCTCGTGTTTCGGCGGCATTGGCAGAAATGTCCCAACCGTTATCTTGCACTAAATAAAGAATCGGCATTTGTTTTAAAGCTGCCATCTGAAAGGCTTCCGCAATCTCCCCTTCAGTGACTGAGGCATCCCCAAGGGAACATACAGAAATTGGATTTAATCGGGCTTCATTGCTATCGTCCTGAATGACATTGGGATTACTTAACCCTTGTTTTTCGAGATACTGCATGCCCATGGCCACGCCCGTTGCGGGAATCGCCTGCATGCCTGTTGCGGAGGACTGATGTGGTATTTTTGGCTTATCGGCATCCTTTAGGCTTGGATGTGAATAATACGTTCGTCCGCCAGAAAACGGATCCGCTTTCTTCGCTAATAATTGAAGCATTAAATCTAAAGGCTCCAAACCGAACGATAGCAACATGGCATCATCCCTATAATACGGAAAGGCGTAATCTTGCGGCAATAACTGCATACCCAGCGCTATCTGAACGGCTTCATGCCCACGTGATGTAGCATGTACATACTTTGAGACCTGCTTAAAGTTAGCTTCGTATAATTCGGTCATGGCTTTGGCTGTGCAGAGCGTAGAGAATGCTTTTTCTAATAGTGTTTTTTTCATTTTATGCTCAACTTGTTTCAGTAACGATTCCCGCAAAAGCAGGCCGCTTTTATAGTTTTCAGTTCGGACCTGTCAGGTCTCTTATGCGTTAGGGGTTGAACGGCTTGTTTGAGCTCCTCGCAGAGAGCGAGCAGTGAAAACCCAACCCTTGTGGTAACGCCCTAATAACGTTACACCAATTCTTTTTTAACCTTGGTCATCCAGCCAAATTTATCCTCTTGCTGCCCGGTTTTAATGGCATTTAAAATCGCACTCACCTTTAAACCTACGGGACTATCGTCAGAGACGTGGATGGTTCCATCTTCCAAACCGATCGCTTGTATGTAGGCAATACCAACGGCCGTTCCTGTACCAAAGGCTTCTTTTAAGGTTCCACTAGTGGACGCATTTCTGATTTCATCTATCGTAATCTTTCTTTCGGTCACCTTGTAGCCCATGTCCTTAAGCAAAGTAAGGACGCTGGCCCTCGTAATACCATGCAGGACGGAACCATCGAGTTCGGGGGTTATGAATTCATCCCCTATTTTAAAGAAGATATTCATGGTACCGACTTCCTGAATGTACTTGTGCGCGATAGCATCCAACCATAAGACCTGATCATAACCTTTCGCCTTTGCTAATTCGGTGGGGCGAATAGCGGCCGCATAGTTGCCCGCTGCCTTTGCCTCGCCAGTGCCACCATGAGCGGCCCTTATGTATTGTGTTTCAGCCCATAATTTTATGCGCTTACTAAAAAATGGGCCTGCAGGTGAGGCCATTATTATAAACTTGTAGTGCGTAGCGGCACGCATCCCAATAAAAGGTTCGTCTGCATACATAAAAGGTCTTAAATACAAGGCACTTCCTTGTTGCGGTGGAATCCAATTATGTTCTAAACCGACTAACTCCTTTAGGCCCTCAACAAACAATGCTTCGGGCACATTGGGCATTCCCATGCGGTCTGCACTTTTATTTAGGCGTTTTGCATTTTGCTCTGGTCTAAATAACATTGGCTCACCATTTGCATCTTTATAAGCTTTCATCCCTTCAAAAATAGCCTGCCCGTAATGCAATGCCATCGCTGCGGGATGGGTTGGAATCAAACCCATCGGCACTATTCTTGGATTGGTCCATTCACCTTTCTCGTAATCGCAAATAAACATGTGATCTGTGAAAGTGGTTCCTAGTGGAATATTGTTGAAATCCAAAGCATCCACTTTAGAGGTTTCTACTTTGGTTATTGAAATGTTATTGCTCATAATTTTATCTTTTTCGTCATTGCAAGAACGAAGGACGTAGCAATCTCTTCATGAGATTCCCTCACTTCGTTCGGAATAACGGTAGTTCTTTATATTTCTCTATTGATATCAAACTGCTCAAAATAATCAGCAACACGTCTTACAAAGCTTCCGCCTAAAAAGCCGTCTACCACCCTATGGTCAAAAGACAATGATAAGTACATCATACTTCGTATGGCGATTTCATCCCCTTTATCTGTTGTGATGACTTCGGGTCGTTTTTTTATGATTCCAAGTGCTAGAATGGCAACTTCAGGCTGATTGATAATTGGTGTTCCCATGACGCTTCCAAAAGTCCCCACATTGGAAATCGTAAACGAGCCTCCTTTAATATCATCAGCTGTCAACTTGTTTTCCCTCGCCTTTCCTGCTAATTCATTAACATCTCTAGCTAATTCTACCAAGCTTTTTGTGTTGGCCTTTTTTACAACAGGCACAATAAGGTTTCCGCTAGGTAGAGCCGTTGCCATGCCTATATTAATCGCCTCTTTGATTATAATATGGTTGCCATCCACAGACGCATTAATATTCGGGAAATCTTCTACCGCTTTTGCTACCGCTTCTACAAATAATGGTGTAAACGTTAAGCGCTCTCCATATTTTTCTTGAAAGGCAACCTTATTTTTAGTTCGCCACGCCACCATATGGGTTAAATCGGCTTCCACATAAGCCGTAACATGCGGTGAGGTATGCTTGGAATACACCATATGATCCGCAATCATCTTACGCATTCGGTCCATTTCCACAATTTTCCCCTTGCCTTTATCAAAAACTAACTGAGGGATGCGAAATGCCGTTGGATCTTGTTGCACGGGCTGGGCAAATTTGTATGGCCGTCCGTCTTCTATATATTGAAATACATCACTTTTGCGCAAGCGGCCTTCTTTACCAGTTGCCGGGATTCTGGCCAATTCCTCAAAGCTGATATGTTGTTCTTTTGCAATGGAAATAATTAATGGCGAAAAAAACGTATTTGAATTTGGTGTTGTAAACGAATTTGAAACGTTAGGCTTTTGAGAACTATCTTGTTTTTTTATAACTTGTTTTTTTTGTTCACTTGCTTTCTTGGTTGTATCGGCTACTTTTTTTGGATTTTTATTAGAGGAAGAAACGGTGTTATCGATTTTAATTCTAGCGATCGTTTCACCAATCTTTATAACCGCGTTAGCATCGTATAGAATTTCTTCAATAACGCCCGAAACGGTTGAAGGAATTTCGGAATCAACTTTATCTGTTGCGACCTCCAAAAGCATTTCATCTTCT
>JARFRH010000280.1 GCA_029287355.1 Maribacter sp.
CCACTATCCAAGCATAACACGTCAACCGAGATCCGGACCACAGTCTCGTGGGCTCGGAGATGTGTATAAGAGACAGTTCATGGACCAACCTTTTAGTAAGCAACAATTACTTCCGCAAGAAGAAACCTTGGAAATTCTCAAACAAAAAGGAGAACTTTTCATAGGGGTGCCCAAAGAAAATCAATACCAAGAAAAACGAATTTGCCTTACCCCTGATGCCGTGACCGCCATTACGGCCAATGGGCATCGGGTCATGATCGAGTCTGGCGCCGGTGAAGGTGCTTTTTATTCAGATGTGGAATATGCCAATGCAGGTGCGGAAATCGCGAAAGACCCCCAGAAAGTGTATAGCTGTCCGTTAATATTAAAAGTGGAGCCGCCCAGCATTGCCGAAATTGAAATGATCAATCCGCAAAGTACCGTCATTTCAGCCTTACAGCTCAAAGCGCAAAAGAAGAAATATTTTGAAGCACTTGCCCGAAAGCGAATCACTGCGGTAGCTTTCGAATACATCAAAGACGAGGATGGCAAATACCCCGTGGTGAGATCTCTCAGTGAGATCGCCGGAATATCCGCTGTGCTTATCGCTTCTGAAATTTTGGCCGCCACCAACGATGGCAATGGCCTCATGTTCGGAAACATTAGTGGTGTACCTCCTGTGGAGGTCGTTATCATTGGAGCGGGCACGGTTGGCGAATTCGCGGCGCGATCCGCTATTGGACTGGGCGCGAATATCAAACTTTTTGACAATTCAATTACCAAATTGCGCCATATACAAGCGAATCTGCACCAAACCGTATATACATCGACCGTTCAGCCGAAAAACCTAATGAAAGCTTTACGTCGCTGTGATGTGGCCATTGGTGCCACTCGTGGAAAAGATCGATCACCCGTGGTGGTCACGGAAACCATGGTAGAGAATATGAAACCTGGCTCCGTCATAATCGACGTGAGTATCGATATGGGGGGCTGTTTCGAAACCAGTGAACTCACGACCCACGAAAAGCCCACTTTTGAGAAATATGGGGTGATACACTATGCGGTACCCAACATTCCTTCAAGATATCCAAAAACGGCGTCGATATCCATTAGCAACATCTTCACCCCCTACCTATTGAAATTAGGGGATGAAGGGGGACTCGAAAATTCATTGCGTTTTGATAAGGGCCTTCGAAATGGTCTTTATATGTATCATGGTATATTGACCAGCAAATCTGTTGGTGAATGGTTCGATTTGCAATACAGCGATATCAATTTCCTTATTTTTTAAGAAAGAATTAAACCCGTTCCATGTCACTATTCGATGCTAGTTTTTTCAAACGCCTAGGTTTTTATTTAATCGGTCTTTCCATTGGAATTGTTTTTCTCGCATTCTTTTTCAAGAAAAAAACCGAGGCGACCGGTGTTTCTTTTTGTTACTTCCCCAATTGTAGAACGTTGAAAGACCTGCGCTCTAAACCCATAAGCTACTCAGACGAAATTCAGGCCTTATTAGCGAATAAGCAGTTGGATACGATCATGATTACTAATTTCTTCCAAAATGGGGATGTCGATTTCGGACGGAGTGATACCGAATCAAAACCCTGCAAAACATACTTTATCGAAGAACTCGTGAACGAAAAAGAAAGGGTGTTGCAAGTAAAGAACTGCCCAACCGAAGTTTTGGTCGAAAAGCTTCTTTAAGCCAAATCCGTAACAATGCCCAGGGTATTAAAAAAATAGCGGTCGGAAGTCAACTACCTGATGACCTCAAAAAATCTAAATCTTCCTGCGTTTTCGCTCCTTTTTCAATAATGAAAGTTCGCGCGTGGTTTGGCCTGCTACAGAGGTATTCTCCTCTGCCCTTCTGATTAAATAAGGCATCACATCTTTTACCGGACCAAAAGGCAGGTACTTCGCTACATTATATCCCCTAGCTGCCAAATTGAATGAAATGTGTTCGCTCATACCGTATAGTTGTCCAAACCACACCCTGGGATCAGCATTTGAAACTCCTGCCTTGGCCATTAAATCGATAAGTTTATAACTGCTTTCTTCATTATGTGTGCCTGCAAACAAAGAGATCACATCTAAATTGCCTATCATATAGTGAATCGCGGCATCGAAATTTTCATCGGTAGCTTGCTTCGAGGTACAAATGGGTGATGTATAGCCTTTTTCTTCAGCACGATCATTCTCTTTTTCCATATAAGCTCCCCGAACAACCTTCATTCCGATTTTAAAGCCTTCCGCTTTGGCTTGCTTGTGCAGTTCTTTCAAATAGTCGAGCCGATCCCAGCGGTACATTTGTAAGGTATTGAAAACCACAGCTTTTTGCTTATTGTATTTACGCATCAAATCTTCTACGACTTGATCCGCCGCACCCTGCATCCAGCTTTCTTCGCCATCAATCAACAATGATACATCAAGATCAAAGGCCTTCTTGCATACCTTATCGAATCTATAGACCACCCTTTGCCATTCTTGCGCTTCCTTTGCGTTCAATTTCTTTCCTTCACTTACTTTTACATAAAGGGCAAATCGACCAAACCCGGTAGGTTTAAAAACGGCAAATGGTATAGAGGCTTTCTCCTTGACAAAGTCCAATAGCTTCAATATCATGGCTAAGGCATTATCGAACGGATCCTCGTCATCTTTACCTTCTACGGAATAGTCCAACACAGAGCAAACGCCCTTTTCATACATACGATCAACCACCGGCAGGCAATCCTCTTCATTCACACCACCACAGAAATGGTCAAAAACCGTGGCGCGTATCAAACCCTCAACAGGTAGATTCGCCTTAATCGCGAAATTGGTCATGGCCGTGCCAATTCTAACTAAGGGCTCATTGGCAATCATCTTAAAAAGAAAATACGCATGTTCTAACTCAGAGTCCGTTTTTAATGCAAATGCAGTTGCCGTATCGTCAAAAATTCGTTCCATAAATTGTGAAAATTATCGATGTTAAAGATAAAGACCAAAATTCTATTCTTTTGATAAAAAATAACCTTTATTTTGCAGGCTTAACTTGTTTGTATCCGTACTGCTTGAGGAATCAAAAAACACATTCATGGAATCAATAGTTACCACTTCTTATTCGGTTTATTTCAATCAAAATGCCTACGACGCTTTGAACAAGCATCTGGCATCAAAATCATACTCGACACTTTTTATCATCGTAGATGAGAACACCTATGAATATTGTCTTCCCTCTTTTATGGGCGCTATAACCGGGGATTATCATTTTGAGGTTTTGGAAATCGAGTCTGGAGAAATTCATAAAAACATCAGCACCTGCAATAACCTATGGGAAGCCCTTTCAGATCTTGATGCGGATCGCAAAAGCCTAATTATAAACTTAGGTGGTGGTGTGGTAACCGATTTGGGAGGCTTCGTTGCTTCCACTTTTAAACGCGGAATAGACTTTATAAACGTACCTACTACCCTACTCGCGATGGTGGATGCTTCGGTAGGTGGCAAAACAGGCGTAGATTTAGGTGCTTTGAAAAATCAAATTGGGGTAATCAATCAACCAGCAATGGTTTTAGTGGTATCCGAGTTTTTAAAAACACTGGAAGAGCGTCAGTTACAGAGTGGTTATGCCGAAATGTTGAAACATGGTCTGATTCAGAGTAGCCCCTATTGGGAAACTTTGAAGTCAGTTTCAACCTTTGACGGACTTGATACGATGATATTCACTTCCGTAAGTATTAAGAACAAGGTGGTTACCGAAGACCCGACCGAACAGGGCTTGCGAAAAATATTGAATTTCGGACATACCTTGGGTCATGCCATCGAGTCGTACTTCTTAGAAAGTACAGAACACGAAACCTTATTACATGGAGAGGCCATCGCCATCGGAATGATATTAGAGGGCTTTCTAGCGCATAAATTATCAGGACTTTCCGAAAGCGAAATGGAAGATATCAAATCAACTTTCCTGAATCGATATGAGAAAGTGGAGTTCACCGATCAAGATATCCAAAACATCCTTTCCTTATTAAAATTCGATAAGAAAAACTCCCATGGCAAAATCAATTTCGTATTGCTTGAAAAAATCGGGGAGCCGGTGATCGATGTTCAAATTCCTCCAAATTTATATCGAGAAGCCTTCGCTTACTACAAAGAACAATAGCTTCATATACTAAATCAGGTCGTTTACAACTCTTTACAAAAACACATGAGAAAAAAACATAGTTTAGGTATATAGATAAACCTAAAAAAACCTACTATGTTACGTAAACTTGTTGACTACAAAAAGTTAGACCATGAATTGGCTGCTTTGTTAATCGAAACCTATTCCGATGGTTACGGTGACGATGACATTATTACTTTTAGAAATGCGCATGGCGAAATTGTCGAAGCTGTGGAAATTCAAACCAACGACACACTTTATCTTGTAAAGATCAGTAAGAGCCTTGCGGATTTCATTTTAAATTTTGATGACAACATCGAAAAGGAATTGGAAGATAAAGCAGCACCTGTTCTGGAAGAAGTAGAGGCTCCTGATTTTGTGTCAGATTTAAATTTAGATCAAGAACCGGAAGAAGATTCAGATGTAGATTGATCTTTACAAATACCGTTCTCGAATAATGTTTCTGTGATGCCTTTGGTGACCACAGATCACAAAACCAAGACCGGCAACACTCCATTGCAGATTACTTGCCATACCGGTATAGCCAAGCCTGTCTTCATTAAGTGTTTTGAAGATCGCTATAGTTGAGGCGCGCACCGTCTTGTAGTCTTCTATAATACTTTCCTTGTTTTGGCCTCTTGGGTCATTCTCTAACACATAATCATCTTGATCAAACCCCTTTAATGGTGTCTTATCTTGATTGGAAAACCGAAATGCACGGTATTGAAAAATACGCTCCGTATCAATAATGTGCAGTAATGCCTGTGCGATGGTCCACTTGCCGTCGGCGTAGGCATAATGCAATTTATCTTCAGGAATATCATTGATGAACTTTGGGAAGTTTTCATACCCTTTCTGTAACTGTTCCATCAAAACGGTATCATCATCCAAGGTTGCCAAATAGACACCATAAAACTGCTCAAACTCTCCAGGCTTTAAATCTTTCTTTTTCATCGGGTGTTGGTATAAAAAACCCCAATCAAAATTTGACCGGGAATTCGTCCAAAAAGTTTGTTTCGCTATAGCTCGTTGAATATTTTATGCATCAAACGTTTTTTATCGTTGAAACTCTCTTCTAATGATATCATTGTTTCCGTTCTCATAATACCTTCAATATCATCTATTTTGAAAATGATGTTCTTTGCATGATTGGTATCCCTTGCCCTAATTTTACAAAAAATATTGAATTTACCAGTTGTTATATGCGCTATGGTCACATAAGGTATTTGCTCCAAGCGTTCCAGTACAAATTTGGTTTGATGTGTTTTCTCTAAAAAGATTCCGACGTAGGCGATAAAAGCATAGCCTAGTTTTACATAGTCAAGGGTCAATGAAGACCCCATGATGATACCCGACTCTACCATCTTTTTCACACGAACATGCACCGTACCTGCTGAAATCAATAACTTCTTGGCAATATCGGTAAAAGGTGTTCTGGTGTTGTCGATTAACATGTCCAGAATCTGGTGGTCTATTTCGTCTAATTTTACTTTTGACATATCGATTTGATTTTGGGCAAAAATAAAGCTTTAAGAAATAAAACTCATGTTATCTTCAATTTTTATAACAAAAATGTAATTTTTTATGGATTTTACTAGTATATATTCAAAAAATCAAATGGCAAGAAGGTCGCGGAGATCGGAGTTTCTCAAGTAGAAGGTATCCTTTGAATTCAGACAATCATAGGTCTCATGTCCAAAAAATCCATCCAGATTTCCATCTTTTTCAATATTGGGAATAAAGGATATCGTTTCACCATCTAGGACTTCCCTATACAAAATACCAACATCCTTTCTACCCGAAGAATTTGGTAATGGCACATTTTTTATCAAAATATCAAAAAAGCTTTTTGCATTTTCCGGGATTTGGAAATAGACATGATGGTCATATGCATTACTGGCATCCTTCGCTATGGTATCAAGTACCTTGACCATAGCGTAAAAAATATATTCTCGCGTTTTCTCACGATCATAGTCGCCCTGTGCGTGTCCCGCCTCGAAAAGTATTGTTGGGGTATTCAACATCTGAAACGTATCGCCTACACAATTGGCATTAAAGGCATCATCATAACGGCCTATTTGACCCGGAATCAGTTCTTGCAGTGTCTCGTTCATCGCCACAATAAGTTGCATCGCCTTTACCCTTTCTTTTGAGATACTTCTTTCAGCATCATGGGCCGGTGCCAGAAAAGAAACCGTTGCGGATTTTGAAGTCGTACCCACATTATAAATGCTGCGTTGATCGTGCAAATTAAAGCAGAAATCAGGCTTGAAACGGTCATATACGGCGCGAAGTACCTTGCTCTCAGGTTGACTGCGAATTTGCGCATCGCGGTTCAAGTCTACTTCATTGGCATTTACACGGGTATAGGCATATGCCCCATCAGGATTTAAAATCGGTAAAATTTTGATGGTACAATGCTCGAGAACCCCCTTGGCAAAATCCGTATTTGAATCTAGCAGGTTTATAAGATCCAATACAGCCTTGGTCGTAGTGGATTCATTACCATGCATTTGCGACCACATTAAAATCTTATTTGTGCCTTTACCAATGGTGATACTTTTTATTGGCCTGTTCAAAACGGAATGGCCTTCGGTTTCCACTTTAAAAGTGGCGGCCATTTTATTCAAAAAAGAAATAATTTGTTCATTGACCACATAACGGCCCAGAACCCGACTTTCTTTTAGTTTCGTATAATCGCCTTTTGAAATAATCATAATCCGTTTTAGGATTTCTCAAAAATAGTTGAATCTAATGGAGTACGACCAAGACCAACAAAATTTTTAAGATCTTTAAAAAAAAGAAGGTATAAACTATGTGCACTGTGCTCGTTTTCTTTAATTTGTGCCTATGCTGAAAATAACCTTATTTGCCACTACCCTATTCCTGTCTCTTATACACATC
>JARFRH010000291.1 GCA_029287355.1 Maribacter sp.
GGCTTATGGAGTGGTTTTATAGTTCAATGATTATGCCATTTTAATTGCGCAACTTATAGGTGATAGGAATGCTAAAGGGAACTCTAACCGGATTTCCTCTTTGTTTACCAGGGGTCATTTTTGGTAATTTACCAATGATTCTTGCAGCATCATTTTCCAGATTTTTATTTGGTCCGCGCATTCTTATGTTGCCAATGCTGCCATCTTTTTGAATTTCGAACATGATATTCACTTTTCCTTGAATACCCATTTCTTGCTCCAATTCAGGATATCGAAAGTTTTTGACAATGTGTTTCTTCATCATTTTATTGAAACATGCCCTTTTATCCGAATCGTTCTCACAACCAGGAAAAACAGGTACATCCTCTACAACTATAAATGATACTGCCACATCTTCCTCGACTTCTTCGAAATAAACGTCCTCTACTTCTATGACCTCCGTCTCCTCACTGCTTTCGGTTGAGTTAATGACTACCTCTTCAACCTCTACCTCATTAGCTACAATTTCAATCACTGGTGGGGCAACTGGCGGTGGCGGTGGGGGAGGAGGGGTAACGAAAGTTAAGGGTGGGGCTTCTTCCCTCAATTCTTCTTGTGTTTGCCCATCTGCTACAGCGTCATACTTGTAAAATGACTTCCATTCCAAGGCTGCATAGGTCAATGTCAAAACCAAAAACATACCCATGGCAAAATAGATGCCCCTGTTTCGATTCAGATCTTTTTTCGGATTCTTTTTAAGTTCCATTTCTTTTCGATTTTTGAGCTTGTTTTGGCAAGCTCGGTTTACATAATGATTTTAAGCGTCGGTAGTTTTTAGTAAATGACGAGTTGTTTATTTGGCTAAAACTAGGTTTGTAATTACCCTTAATCAATATGGAATGAGTAAGCGGGTCGTTTCAATGAGGGAACCCGTGAATTTTTCATCTTGCTCTAGGCAGCCACCCACAACCTTTTTCTATATTTGATGTAATGGGACTATTTGGCAAAAAAGATAAACTTCAGATTATCAATTTTCAGAGTTATGGTACCGATAAGCATTTGTATGTCAGAGGCAGGGCACTGGAAGACGAAAATATCGATTTGGCCCACAAAGGTTTGTTTCGTTTATTTTGGAATTCTTTCAAAAGATTTGAGACTGATGAGGTTAAAAACACCAAGCTTCGAATGAAGTTACCTGATGGCAGTGTGTTTTATGCTGAAACGGACAATGACGGCTACTACAAATTCAACATAAAAACCTCCGATTTGCTTATCCATGCTAATTCAGAAGGATGGTTGACCATTGAATTGGCCTATGAGGCAAGAAATTTAAAGTTTGAAATTTCTCGGGAGAATCGTTTTTTGGGTAAGGTATTGATTCCGGCCGATGAGGCGGAATTCGGGGTAATAAGCGATATTGATGATACTATATTGCAAACAGGAGTGGTCTCACTGTTGAAATGGCGTGTGATAATCAACACTTTTTTTAAAAATGCGGCAAAAAGAGTACCACTAAAAGGCGCTGCTGAGTTTTATCATTTGTTACATCGAGGTAAATCAGGCTCAAACACCAACCCTTTATTTTATGTGAGCCATAGCCCTTGGAATCTATACCGTTATCTTGATTTCTTTCTTAACGAAAATAATTTCCCAAAGGGGCCAATACTCCTTAGGAGTATGTCGAGTTTCCGACCCGGAAAATCCAAAAAACCTCACAAACAAAATGAGATACTAGACATTTTGAAGACATATCCGGAGATGAAGTTCATCTTAATTGGAGATAGTGGTGAAAAAGATGCGGACATTTACAAAGACATCGCTGAAAAACATCCTGATAGGATTTTGGCAATATACCTGCGCACGGTCAACCATAAAAAGAAGATAAGGCGAATTGAAGGTTTAATTGCCGAGTTTAAAATTACCCCAATGGTCTTGGTGAAAACCAGTGCTCAGGCCATTGAACATGCAAAAAGTAAAGGGTTTATTTAAGCTCAAATAAACCATTTATTTCAGCATCTATTTTGTTGATAACATGTCCCAAATCCTCAGGATTATCTACAAAATTGAGATTGTCCACATCAATGACCAAAAGATTGCCCTTTTCATAACTATGCACCCAAGCCTCGTACCTTTCATTTAAGCGACTTAAATAGTCAATAGAAATGGAATTCTCATATTCACGCCCTCGCTTATGTATTTGCTTTACTAAATTTGGAATGGAACTGCGTAAGTAAATCAACAATTCTGGTGGCTGTACTAGACTTTCCATCAGCTCAAAAAGACTAGAGTAATTTGTGAAATCACGATTGGTCATAAGGCCCATAGCATGAAGGTTAGGCGCAAAAATATACGCATCCTCATATATGGTTCTGTCTTGAATAATGCTCTTCCCTGATTCCCGAATCTTAAGAATTTGTCGGTATCGATGGTTTAAAAAATAGATTTGTAAGTTGAAGCTCCACCGCTCCATTTGCGTATAAAAGTCATCGAGATATGGATTATCTACTACATCTTCAAAATGGGCTTCCCATTTATAGTGTTTGGCAAGTAATTTTGTCAATGTGGTTTTTCCGGCTCCGATGTTTCCCGCAACTGCAATGTGCATACTAAATGGCTGTATTTGTGGTTAGTTGTTCATTAAAAATGAATAGCATACAATATACAAAGTATATCGAGTTTGCGAAAAAATAGTAGACGAAATAAGGCTTTATATTCGTTTGTGGACCAAATTTTTGAAATATAGCAGTTTGGAAAGCCATTGGTTTTGACGATTACTTTTTTGAACTCAAAACTTTCGTTGATTTTCTTTGCTGATTACTGCTTGGCAACGAAACTATTTTCATATTTTTGCTCCCGAACATAGAGGAAGGATTTGACTGATTGCAACCTCTAGACCCTTTCCCGAATCGTTAGGAGTTTAAGGGTGTAAAAATGCTAAAGCAGTTGATACTAGTCGCTCTATTATCACACTTCCGCAAGCAAATTTGGACATCCTTCCCAGAATATATTGATTATTATGTCATACCTATTTACATCTGAATCTGTTAGTGAAGGGCATCCTGATAAAGTTGCCGACCAAATAAGTGATGCCTTATTGGATAATTTTTTGGCGTTTGACTCCGAAAGCAAAGTAGCCTGTGAAACCTTGGTGACAACAGGACAAGTAGTACTGGCTGGAGAAGTAAAAAGTGACACCTATCTTGATGTGCAGAATATCGCTAGGGGGGTTATCAATAAAATAGGGTATACCAAAGGAGAGTACCAATTCAGTGGTGATTCATGTGGGGTAATCTCTTTGATTCATGAACAATCGCAAGAAATTAATCAAGGTGTTGACCGTGGTAAAAAAGAGGATCAAGGCGCAGGTGATCAAGGTATGATGTTTGGTTATGCTACCAAGGAAACATCGAATTATATGCCCTTGGCCCTAGATATTTCTCATAAAATATTGGAAGTCTTGGCTGATTTACGTCGAAAAGGGAAGGAAATAAACTACTTAAGACCTGATGCTAAATCTCAAGTGACGATTGAGTATTCTGATGATAATATTCCTCAACGAATTGATACCATTGTGGTCTCGACCCAACATGATGCTTTCTATAAGAATGATGAAAATATGTTGGCAAAAATCAAGAAGGATATTATTGAAATCTTGATTCCTAAGGTGAAAAAGAAATTGCCAAAGAAAATACAGAACCTTTTTGATGATCAAATTAAATATCACATCAACCCAACCGGAAAATTTGTAATTGGTGGGCCGCATGGAGATACAGGCCTAACAGGCAGAAAAATAATTGTTGATACTTACGGGGGTAAAGGCGCACACGGGGGTGGAGCCTTTAGCGGAAAAGACCCAAGTAAGGTAGACCGAAGTGCAGCCTACGCTGCAAGACATGCCGCAAAGAATCTTGTAGCGTCTGGCGTTGCAGACGAAATATTGGTGCAAGTGAGTTATGCGATCGGTGTAGTTGAACCGACATCCATTTTTGTGGAAACCTATGGCACGGCGAATGTAGATTTGACCGATGGCGAAATCGCAAAAAAAGTCGAGAAGCTTTTTGATATGCGACCTTTCGCCATTGAGAAACGATTAAAACTCAGAAATCCTATTTATCTGGAAACTGCTGCTTATGGTCATATGGGCAAAGAACCTAAGACAATAACAAAAGTTTTTGAATCACCTTATAACGGAAGGGTTGAAAAAGAGGTAGAACTTTTTACTTGGGAGAAATTGGATAAAGTGGATGAAATCAAGAAAACTTTTGCCATTTAATCTAGAATTTGTTCACTGAAGTGAATGTTGTGATACTATCAGAATGCTTTAAAAAGCTGTTTTTTCATCAATTCATTAGGATATTAAGTCTTTCTGACTTTTATTTGTTCTTTCAAAGTTCAAACACGTATTGAATAGTTATCAAGAAAGGTGGAGGGATTAGACCCGATGAAGCCTTAGCAACCCTTAGTTTCCAAAGCTAAGAAGGTGCTAAATTCTATCCGCGAGCTGGCGGACAGATAACGCAAAACGAATTACTGAATCAGTAATCTTTCGCTTTCTTATAACTTTTTGATTTTACCACTTTACATGTTTGTGAGGATGGGTTTGACTTTTTATATCATTTATTTATTGACATTCCGGCCAATGCCGGAATCTCGAAATCTTTAAAAAATAATTTAAAAATCGAAAAATCATGAGTACACAAAAATTAGCTACAAACGCATTACACGCGGGTCACGACACTACCCAAACAGGCGGAACCAGGGCGGTGCCCATCTACCAAACAACATCGTATGTTTTTAATGACACCGATCACGCGGCAAATTTATTTTCATTGGCCGAACTGGGTTTTATTTATTCCCGCTTGAACAACCCAACCAATCAAGTATTACAGGATCGACTCGCTGCCGTTGAAGGTGGGGTAGGAGCAGTGGTGTTTGCCTCAGGAACATCAGCGATTTCCACGGGCTTATTGACACTTTTAAAAGCAGGAGATCATATTGTTGCCTCAAGTAGTCTATATGGGGGCACATTTAATTTATTAAACGTTACCTTACCTAGATTGGGTATTACGACCACTTTTGTGGATGCTTCAAATCCGGAGAGTTTTGGGGCTGCGGTTCAAGAAAATACTAGAGCCTTTTTTGTAGAATCTTTAGGAAATCCGAAGTTGGATGTTTTAGATTTAAAAGCGATTTCTAAAGAAGCGAAAGCGGCAAAAGTCCCGTTTATTGTCGATAATACTGTTGCTACACCAGGCTTATTGAACCCAATTGAGCATGGTGCAAACCTTGTTATACATTCGCTTACAAAATATATCGGCGGGCAAGGAACCTCTCTTGGGGGAGCTATAATTGATGCGGGAACCTTTGATTGGGCGAATGGCAAATTTCCAGAATTTACAGAACCATCTGCCGGCTATCATGGTTTAGTGTATAGTGAAGCTTTAGGAGCTGCCGCTTTTACCTTTAAATTAATTTTGGAGGGATTGAGAGACTTTGGTGGTGCCTTAAGTCCGTTTAATGCTTTTCAAATTATACAAGGATTAGAAACACTTCCAGTAAGGATAAAGCAGCATAGTGCAAACGCCTTGGAATTAGCCACTTGGTTGGAAGCTAGAGAAGAAGTGACTTGGGTAAATTACCCGGGATTGAAGAGCAACAAATATTACGATTTAGCTAAGGAATATTTACCAAAAGGACAAAGTGGATTGGTGACTTTTGGAGTAAAAGGAGGTTTTGAAGCTGCTAAAAAATTAACCGATGCCACAAAGTTATTTTCTTTATTAGCCAATATCGGTGATACAAAATCACTTATCATTCATCCAGCAAGTACTACACATCAGCAATTAACGGCTGAGCAACAAGAAGCTGCAGGCGTTGGTCAAGATTTAATTCGCCTTTCGGTTGGTTTAGAAGATATCGAAGACCTAAAAACAGATTTAGAAAACGCTTTTGCAACAATCGATAAATCGGTTTTAGCTTAGTTTCCAAAATTTGTTCAACTGTCAGTTCGAGTGGAGTAGAGAGCTATTGGTCGATTGCATCTTGACTCCGCTCGATGTGACAGAATTATACTTTTAATGTTATGCTCCATCACTTGAAAATAAAGAACTATACCACTATAAGTGGGGTAACTCAAGACATTGAATTGTCATACGAACTTTTTGGCAAAAAACTCTATTCGGCACCTATCGTTTTGGTGAATCATGCCCTAACTGGAAATTCAAATGTTACCGGAAAAGAGGGGTGGTGGTCGGCATTGATTGGAGAGGGTAAGTGCATCGACACTAAAAAATACACCATCTTATCTTTCAATATTCCCGGTAACGGTTACGACAAGTTTGTCATTGAAAACTATAAGGACTTTGTCGCTGGTGATATAGCGCATATTTTTTTAAAAGGATTACAGCAACTTGAAATAGATTCACTTTTTGCAATCATTGGGGGCTCTTTGGGTGGAGGTATTGCTTGGGAAATGGCAGTATTAAATCCAAAATTGACAGAACATCTAATTCCCGTTGCATCAGATTGGAAATCGACTGACTGGCTGATAGCCAACTGCCAGATTCAGGAGCAATTTTTGGTGAATTCAAAACAACCGGTGCACGATGCCAGAATGCACGCGATGTTGTGTTATCGAACTCCAGAATCGTTCAAAGAGCGTTTCAAACGAAGTACGAACGAAGAACTCAAGGTTTTTAATGTGGAAAGCTGGTTGATGCATCACGGGAAAAAACTCCAAGAGCGTTTTCAGCTTTCGGCGTACAAGCTCATGAATCAGTTACTAAAAACTATCGATGTAACTAGATCGGGGGACGATAATTTCATGGCCCTTCAAAATAGCAATACCAATATTCATATTGTTGGTGTTGATTCTGACTTGTTTTTTACGGCTGAGGAAAACAAGGAAACATTCAAACAGATTGCGCAAGCAAATAGTAATGTAACCTATGGAGAGATACAATCGCTTCATGGTCATGACGCATTTTTAATAGAGTTTGAACAGTTGCAAAAACTACTTAATGGGGTCTTCCATAAAAATGGAAAATCCAAAAAAGTGACAGTCCTCAAATTTGGAGGTAAATCACTGAGCAATGGAGAAGGCATAGGTCGAGTTCTAGATGTCATTGCTTCAAAGGTAAATGAAGGCGGGAAAATTGCCGTGGTACTTTCGGCTAGAGAAAAAGCTACGGATCAACTTGAGGTCATGTTAGAAAAAGCAGCTCATGGTAAGAGCTATATCAAAGATTTTGAAGCTTTCGAAAAATATCAGCAGCATACTTTCGGCAATGTAAATCTTTCGGAAGAATTCAAGAATCTTGCAAAACTTTTTGAGGGCATTTCATTGTTGGGTGATTACAGTCCGAAAATAAAAGATGAGGTTTTGGCTTATGGCGAACTGATTTCGGGGAAATTGTTAACCAAATTATTAATAGGAAAAGGTATTCGGGCGCAATTCATTGATGCGAGGACACTCTTCAAAACCGATGATACTTTTGGGGATGCCAAATTACTCGATGATGTTTCAAAGGAGAACGTGCTATTGAAATTCTCGAAGCTGTCTTCGGATGTAGTTCCCGTTTTCACTGGTTTTATTGCTTCAACTTTGGATGGAGAAACAACAACGCTAGGGAGAAATGGAAGTAATTATTCCGCGGCCTTGTTGGCTAATTTTTTAGATGCCGAAGAACTACAGAACTACACGCATGTGGACGGAATTTTTACCGCCAACCCTGACTTTGTTCATGAGGCTAAGCGATTATCCAATCTTTCGTACGCGGAAGCGAATGAACTGGCAAACTTCGGTGCGACCATTCTTCATGCAAAAACTATTATCCCATTAATTGAGAAAAATATTCCTTTACGTATTCTCAATACGTTTAATAATGACAATGAAGGTACCTTAATAAGTGCCAAATCAAGTAAGGATGGTATTAAATCATTATCGGTCATTGAAGACGTTTCGTTGGTAAACCTTGAGGGTAGGGGTCTGCTGGGTAAAGTAGGCATTGACGCTCGTATTTTTAGAGCTCTTGAGGAAAAGAATATTAATGTTAGTATTATATCACAGGGTTCATCCGAACGTGGAATCGGACTTGTTGTCAATGAGAACAATGCACAAAAAGCAAAACATGCCCTAGAAAAAGAGTTTTCCCGTGATTTCAAGTCCAAAGACATCAACATGATTACAGTAATCAATGATGTCTCTGTAGTTTCGATTGTTGGGCAAGATTTAAGTACGTTTCATAAACCCTATAACGCCCTTATAAAGAATCAAATCATTCCGTTGTTATTTAACAACACGGTTTCAGGAAAGAATGTGAGTTTAGTGCTTAAGAAGTCGGACTTACACAAAGCCTTGAACGTAATGCACGGTCAGATTTTCGGAATTAGCAAAAAAGTAAACTTAGCCATATTCGGTCATGGAAATGTTGGCGGAACGCTAATCGATCAGATATTGAAATCATCCAAAACTATTGCCAAGCGGAAGGGAATTGACTTGAATGTATTTGCGGTAGCCAATTCCAAAAAGTTATTGTTGAATAAAGAAGGAATTCCGAAGTCATGGAAATCAGCTATAGAAGTAAAAGGAATTGAGTATACCGTAAATGACATTTTTGAATATGCAAAAGCACACCATTTAGAAAACTTAATAGTAGTCGATAATACGGCTAGTCAAGATTTTGTGGCCAACTATTTCGATTTTGTAGAGAATGGTTTTGATCTGGTTTCATCAAATAAAATTGCCAATACATTAGGTTTTGACTATTACCAATTATTACGGGACGAATTGGCCAAAAACCAAAAGCAATATTTGTACGAAACCAATGTAGGTGCCGGTTTGCCCTTAATCGATACGATTAAATTATTGCACCTTTCCGGAGAGAATATTACAAGAATAAAAGGTGTTTTCTCGGGGTCATTGAGCTATATTTTCAATACATTTTCCGAGGTCAACGCTCCCTTCTCACATATATT
>JARFRH010000083.1 GCA_029287355.1 Maribacter sp.
ATTCGATCTTTCGCACCGTTTAATTCCGCCAGATCGGCGGCAAGTGCTTCGTTACGGGATTTTAGCTGGTCGAGTTGGTTCTCGAATGATGCCTTTTGGGCAGCAAAATCCAAGGCCTGAATTTTTGTCCCGGTAATGTTACTTTGTTGTGTGGCGATTTCATCCGTTTCTTGAGATGAAGTTTCCAATTTTGAGCCAATGTAACGATCGAATGTCTGCCCTAAAGAGGTTTTAAAATCCCTATAAGGTGCGTGATTATCACCATAAAAATAAAGGTATCCGACAAAGCTCAACAATAAAACCATGAAGATAGAGGTGGCATATGTAAGCTTAAATCTGGTCGCTTTTGGCGACATCTTTTTGGCAAGTATTTGAGGTGAATCCTCCAACCTGCCGGGTTGCGCCCCTTTTGCGGTTTTCACGCTCGGTATTGATGAGGCTTTTACATGTTCTGCCACGGCTTCTTTTTGTTGCGTTGGCAATAAACGACTTAAGGCACACTCTCTGATTGTTTCCGGTTCTATTATATTTCTGTTTTCGGCATAACCGGTCAATAAGGCCAAGTCACAAATAATATTGATCAGGCGAGGGTTACCTTCGGTGAAGGAATAGATTTCACGAAATGCTCCCGGACTAAAAATCTCGCTTTTCGAACCTGCAACTTTGAGACGGTGCAGGACATATTGTTTTGTTTCAATTTCCTGCAACGGTAAGATTTTATGGATAATCGAAACTCTTTGCCTCAACGGTTTGTTCTTATGTAATATGCCGTCAAATTCGTTCTGGCCTACAAAAATGATGCTTATCAGCTTTTTATCCGGCCTTTCTATGTTTGAAATGAGACGGACCTCTTCCAATTGCTCTTGATCAAATCTCTGGGCTTCTTCAATAACGAGCACGACTTCCTGATTGTGATCATAGGCATTGTTGAGAAAGCGCCTTAAATGGCTGATGAAGTCCCCTTTGGTACTAAACTTTTTGTTCATTCCAAAAGCATCCGCTGCCAGATTGAAAAAGTCGAGCTTATCTAATGGGGGATCGGAGAACTTTGCGAAAACGATATTCTTTTCTGAACTGCTGATCAGTGCATTTACTAATGTGGTTTTACCGGTGCCGACATCGCCGGTGAGACAAATGAAACCTTTGTTATCCAAAATTCCATATTTCATGGCAGCCAGTGCTTCGTTATGCTTTTCGCCAAGCCAGAGGAATCTCGGATCGGGACTTATCTCAAAAGGTTTTAGAGTCAGATTGTAGTGATTAAGATACATTTTCACCTTATAAAAGTTTTGCCACTAAGGCACTAAGACACGAAGAGAAGATATATATTTTAAATCATTATAAATATGAGAATTGTCTATCATTAGATCTCTTATGGTTATGAAATGCATGAATCTCACTGTAATCTTGGTGCCTTGGTGTCTTCGTGGCTATTTTTGATAGCTTTCCGGATTAGGGTTCATTTCAATATATCCTTAACTGCCTTTAAAATGGGATTGATATCAACAGAAGGTTTCGGGGCGGCCTCCGGTTTTTTTACAAGATATTTTTTAACACAATCGTATTGCTCCCAGCCTTTCAAGGGGAATTCCAGATCCACGTAATTCCACTTTGGGTGTCCATTTTCTTTAAGCCAATCCATATTCTCATTCAGGATTTGGGCAAATTTGCCCACATGTTCACAATTTGCTCTTCTAAAGTTAAAGGACACCAGAACGGCTTTTACAGCAACGGTCTTGACGGCCTGCTGCTGCCAATTGTATGTTCCCGCCGGAATTTCTGCTGTTGGGTAAAATTCAACAATGCTCTTGTTCATTATTGGAAGCAAGGCCAGTCCATCTGCTGCAGTGACATCTGCTTCGAACAATTTGACTGGAAATCCAGCTACATAGAACATTGCATCAATATCTCCACCTTTCAATTTTGCTAATGCCTCGTCCGTACCTATAGAGACCATTGTTGCGGGCTTTACATCTGAAACTTCAAATAAGAGCTTTGCAGTCAGATATGTACCACTGCCTTCCTTGCCAATGGCCACCCTTTTGCCCTCTAAAGCATCAAAATCCGCTAAATCCTGGCGGCCAAGCAAATGAATCTCTTCATTATATAAGGGAAAAACCATCTTTGTTTTATTTGCAATCCGTTTTAAGATGGGGTCAGATTGAAGTCGGGAAACAAATGCCAAAACATCTGACTGCACGATTCCCATCTGTGTATGAGGCCTCTTGTAGACCGCGTAAAGGTTTTCAATCGAGCCCGTGGAATTGTTGACCTTAAGCCGGATGTCCTTTGATTTTACAAGTTCCTGTAAGTTCAGGCCGAATTGATAGTAGGTTCCTTTCGGGCCCCCTGTCATAATACCCATATCCACCCCAAAGGACATACCCGAAAGGCCCAGCACAACAAGCCCTATAAAAGAAAAAATTAGACATGCTTTTTTCATAATACGTTCCCTCCTTCCTGTGGTTGGCAAATTGAAAAATTAGCTAGTGCCCGTCCGTAAAAGACCTTTACCAATGAAGGGCACCTATTGGTGTTTCCAATCCAGAAATGAGGATTTTTGTCCAAGGTCAAGGCAATCAAGCGCTTGTGCGGAGGCGTAGTTTACTACGCCGCACAAGCAAGCGCGCAGATTGACGCTGAGATTGGGCAGAAAGACCATTTGGGGATGGAAACTAGCTGCTAAAGGTACATGAAACTATTACTGTTTAGCTTCCATTTTTTTATTATCTCGTGTATACAGATGTCGTTGATTGGTTGATTAGTTGAAAGGAAAGCAAAAATGTACACCGTAATGATTCGTATCGGAAATGCTCGCAAAAGCAAGCGGGCTGTTTTTGAAGATCCTGTGAAGGCAGAAGAATATTTCAATGAACTCTGCCGGCGGCGGACCGAATATCCAGCGAGCGTAATCCTCGCTTATAGAATTCTGGTAAAAAAAAAGTATCGCATCGATAAAGACTTCAAAGGTGAGCGCCTCATATTAAATGAAGATCTAACACCTTAAAGATATATAGACGGGCTTGGACCGGATTGTCAACCCTAGCTTACTTCAAACTATAGGCACTCTTTTCTTCCACTCAATCCTCAGATTTAACCGCTTGTTTACCCATAGGGCATTGGGGCATGCTCTCACCATAATTGCATTTAAAAATGGTAATGGTATTCGTTCAGCCACAAAGACACCAAGGCGTCAAGATTATAGTGATATTGATTCATCTCATATCCATAAGAGGTCTAATGATGGTTTTTTTGCCTTTTTGTAATGATTTAAAATACATATCATCACTTCGTGTTTTAGTGCCTTAGTGGCAAAACTATTATTTTGAATGAAATCTCGTATAAGTTATCGACAACGAGGAAAGAGCGCTAAGCGCGATGGATTTTTGGCGAGAATTTTCTCCTTCCTAGAAAAGAAACGCCAATTAAACCCAAACCCAGCATCAGCAAGTTGGCTGGCTCGGGGATAGTGACGTTGCTGGTATTAAAGTTAAGTATGAAAATTGAAGAAAGTAATTTGGAGCTTTTCATATCCTTATTAACCGGATTAATTATCAATGGGTTTCCCGCATTCCAATTTGCTAAGACATCCTCAATACCAACACCTGTCCAACCATCAGGGGAAGTCCACCAAGAGTCTTTGTTGAGACCAGCGGATGTTTTACCACTATAGAATATATTAGGACTTACAAAATCATGGGGGGTATCATGCTCCCCAGTGTAATGTCCGGTCCCGGATAACCATCTTCCTAAATACTTAATATCGGTAAAAGGTGCTGCGCCGGCAAACCCAGCTGTACCGAGGATTAGCGTTGCTGAACATATCAGCATGATAGCCTTCCTCATTCACATCTCCTTTTTATCAATCATCTACCTCCGACAGTAGCCGATCGAATTATACTTCAGATATCGTTGATTGGTTAAGTGGTCGTAAGTATGGATTTATTACGTATTTGCAAAATACTTGGACACTTTATGTTTCAAAAATCGTAACATTTTCGTGTCTTGGTGCCTTGGTGGCGAAAATATTTTGTTAGATTTTTTTCGCCTGCGGCGAGATGCCCTTCGGCCGAAGGCCGCTTTATCCTGACAATCCTGTTGATCCTGTCTGGTATTTATTTTTTTACTTGAATCC
>JARFRH010000310.1 GCA_029287355.1 Maribacter sp.
GCATCTGACGGGGATAAGTGTTGCAAACGACTCCGTATGGAATTATATCGATCTCTTTGCAAACACAAAACCATTGACAAATGTGACACCCTCATTGGCTCCTGAGGAAATCGAAGCACTGGTTTCTTATACCTTTGATGATTATATCACATTCGCCAGAAATCAAAAAGCCTTTTTGACTGAAGACCTTTCTGCCGACCCCTTGTTCGAAACTGTCGAGGAAGTCGGCATAATTCATAAGGGCAAACAAAAAGCAGTTGTGCTTAATACACATGGTTCAGAGACATTGGCAGAATATCTTGACCAAACCAAAAAGGCCACCATCGATTATCAAGGCAACCAAATTATTCGCTTGTCAAATAGCAGGTTCATTAGCGAAGGGTTCAAGCCTTTAATACAAAATTTCAAATCTAATTTCAGCACTTTTATCGATGATGCCTTTGTGTTTTCTGAAACAATAGAATTTCTTGAATATATCATACGGAATCATAAAAATGGATCCACCTATGACAAAGGAGCAATCTTTCAAAATGTAAAAAAATCGCTCGCTGAAGAATCAAACCTCCTCTTTATATCAAATTCGTCGAGCCTGAAGGATATCTTTCAGACGGATTTTTCGGATGATTTCAACAAAGAACTCAACACATCCATGAAGTCGCAATATGGTTTGGCAGCCCAGATAACCGCAGATAAGAATTTCTATCACACCAATATCATAATCGAGAAAAATGAAAGAGCGGTTGGCAATAGGGGCATTGCACAACTATTCAAAGTCAAACTCGATACAGCCGCTACTACCAAACCACAATTCGTAACCAACCACCTTAACAAAAAGAAGGAAGTAATTGTACAAGATTATAATAATACGCTTTATTTAATTTCATCGAATGGAAAAGTATTGTGGAAAAAACAATTGGAAGGCCAGATCCAAGGTAACATACGGCAGGTTGATATTTTCAAAAATGGGCGTTTACAACTGGCTTTCACGACGAATAATCAATTTATGGTTTTAGACCGAAATGGAAGGGAAGTCAAACGTTTCACCCAAACTTTTGAGGGAGGTAACCTTAATCCGCTAGCGGTGTTTGATTATGACGGCAAAAAAAATTACCGTTTTGTAATTACCCAAGGCCAAAAGATTTTTATGTACAATAGTAAGGCAAAAATTGTTGACGGATTCAAATACACTAATGCAGAGGATGCCATTTTGGATGCCCCAAAGCACATTAGAATTGGCGTCAAGGATTTTCTTGTTTTTAAGCTGAAAAATGGAAGCTTAAAAATATTAAACCGTTTGGGTGATGTGCGGACCAAGGTCGCGGAGAAAATCGATTTTTCGGTAAATGATGTGTTTTTAAACAAAGATAAATTCACGCTAACGGATAAGGAAGGAACGCTCTATCAGATTGATCAAGGGGGTAAGGTTGCGAAAACAAACTTTAATCTATCCAATGATCATGGTATGTTCGCCACTGCTAATACTTTGGCGCTTATGAATGATAACATTTTGACCATCAGAGGAAAAAAAATAGAGTTAGAACTTGGCGTGTATACCGCTCCGCGTATTTTCTACATTCGAAACAAGATTTATGTGACCATTACGGACCTGCAGAGTCAAAAAGTCTATCTTTTTGATAGTCAAGCCAAAACCATCCCCAATTTCCCTGTTTTCGGAAACTCAATAATCGACTTGGCCGATATAAACGGTGACAAGACCCTCGAAATTGTAGTCCTCGGGGAAAAAGATGAGATTATTACTTACAAACTGAATTAAACTGTTGATTACCGATTGTACATTATTTCATTACAGCTATACAATAAGAGTTGCATTCCGTAGCTTTTTTTAAAAGCAATGTGTTAACCTTCTTATATTAGTTGACATAAATTGTCAACAGTTAAAATGAGAAAACTCGTTTCATTCATAACATAATCACTATGAACACTAAAAATACAACACTAAAATTCGTTTTCCTAGTTCTTTTTATGTCATTCTTCGCAACCAGTACCAATGCCCAAATTTTAAAAAAGCTGGGGAAAAGAGCAGAAAAAGCAGCTGAAAGGGCGGTTGAACGAAGAGTAGAAAAAGAAACTACCGAGAAAACCGATCAGGTTTTGGATAGCATTTTAGAACCCGGCAGTAAAGACAAAAACCCAACCGGTAAGGATGGAAATCCGATACCTAAATCCACTGAGCCCAATAATTCGCCAACGGATTCCAATTCCGGCTCAGTCGGAACCAACAATCCGAAAAGTGAAAATGGGTCCAATTCTATTACGGTATACAGTAAATTCGATTTTGTTCCTGGCGACAAATTGGTTTTTTTCGATGATTTTTCAAATGATTTTATTGGTGATTTTCCTAGCAAATGGAATACCAACGGGGGTGGCGAAATTGTGACGATGAATGATTCACCTGAAAAATGGTTGGAGCTTATTTCCGGATATAATCTCAATTATTTGCCCGATGTTTCCAAACTACCTGAAGAGTATACCATTGAATTCGATATCATGACGGTCGGATTAGACAATAAAACTTCTTCTACCGCCTTTTTACAGGTAGCCTTAAGCGATGATGACAAATTTAAAGAAGGCACCAATTTTGTGCAGGCGCGACTTCCATTTTGCCAATATTCCCCGATCGGCATCACAATGGAAAATCGAATTAATTCAAAAAGGGAGATTTATAGCACCGTTAAAGCCGACTTGAGGGAAGAGGTTCTCAATCGTCCTCACGTTTCGATAGCGGTAAACAAACAACGTTTTCGATTATGGATCAACGAAGAAAAACATATTGACATACCAAGAATTGTTCCAGAAGGGGCACTATTGAGTACTCTAAAATTTCATATGAATAATTTCAAGGATGGCAAAGAACGTTTGTTCATTACCAATTTGAAAGTTGCCGAAGGCGGTTTAGACTTAAGAAGAACGTTGATATCGGAAGGAAAGGTTTCTACAAACGGAATTCTTTTTGATTCGGGATCTGCCAATATCCAAGCGCAATCGATGGGCATCATCCGTCAAATCTCACAAGTTCTACAGCAGGAATCGGGCATGATTCTAAAAATAGTGGGCCATACTGATGCGGATGGCGAGGATACGGCCAATATGACCCTTTCCAAAAAAAGGGCAGAGGCAGTAAAGAATGCATTGATTTCGGTATATAATATTGATGCAAACCGTTTACAAACCGATGGCAAAGGTGAATCCGAGCCCATGGGTGACAATACCACCTCGGATGGGAAGGCCCAAAATCGACGCGTAGAATTTATTAAACAATAATAACTTTACAAATGAAAAAAACAGCACTATATCTATTTCTTCTTGTTTTCGGCATGGTTTCATTAACGTCACAAGAGAATTGCAGTAAGTACTATCCGATGGAGGAAGGGACTTCCTTTCAATACACGATGTACGACAAAAAAGGAAAAACAGAAGGCATTACAGCTTACACGATTTCTAATGTCAATACTGATGGTGGTACAACCTCAGCCACCTTTGATTTGAAATTTACCGACAACAAAGGCAAGGAAGTATTCAATTCCGACTATACCATCAGTTGCTCAGAAAATGGCATTAAGATTGACTATGCTTCCCTATTTCCGTCTCAAATGATGAAACAATATGAAGAAATGGGGCTTGAAATGGATATATCAGGCACCGACATTAAATTGCCGAATGACCTCAGTGTAGGAAAAGAGCTAGAGGACGCTAACGTTTCAATAGCAATGAACATGAGCGGTATTAAAATGAACATCTCCGTAGACCAGACCAACAGAAAAGTAGAGAAAAAAGAGAGTGTTACCACGCCTGCTGGCACTTTTGATTGTTACCTGATTACTGAAACCACTACTACTAAAACCATGGGCGCAAACCTAGAAATGAACAATAAGCTTTGGTTGGCGGAAGGTGTAGGCATGGTCAAGCAAGAATCGTATAAGAAGAATGGTAATTTAATGACTCGCATGGAGCTTACAAAGTTTTCAAATTAGACACTTCATGGCATTATCATTTTCATAAATACATGTTGATTTAACTATGGTTGATCTTTATATGCCTTGCTATGGAAATTAAAAGGACAACCGAAACCCATAAATGGGTAATTCCGTACCATTTATACATTGCTGCCTACTACAAATACATTTTTGTTGAAAATCAGAAGGATCGGCCTTACTTTATCCCCTCATCATGCCAAACGCCGTTTGTTTAGCATGTAAAATGTATTTAATTGAATATTGGACGGTAACCATAGCCCAGTACTAACATAAAAGTGTGTACGATATAAATAACCGTTAAAACTTGAATTATGAAGACATAGCGTCTTTAACCTATTTATCAAGCCTTTATATCGGTAACAACATACTTGATGTCTTACCAGCTGCACTTTGGACTCTCACAGAACTTCGGAATTTGGGTTTAAACGGTAATAATCTATCTTCCATACCAAAGGAAATTGGAGCACTATTGAATTTAAGACAATTTGACGTGTCAAAAAATAAAGTATTGTTAGTCCCGACTGAAATCGGCCAACTCACCGCCTTGACCTACTTCAATATTGCCTCGAACGAAATTACCGCCCTACCCCACGAAGTAGGACAATTAATAAACCTGCAATATTTCTATGTTGGAGATAATCAGTTGTCAAATCTACCCACTTCAATTATGGATTTAAGCAATATTGAATATCTCTCAATTAGCAATAATAATTTCTCGACACTCCCCAATGAGATAGAACAACTAACTACATTGATAGAATTGAATATATCATACAATACCATTAACACACTTCCCGCTACTATGGCAGAACTCATAAATTTAGAGGAATTGGATCTGCGTGGCAATAGTTATTTCTCCATACCGCAAGCCGTTTGTGACCTAGATTCTATACATGGCACGGTTATTTACAAAGACGAAGTTGTCACCTGCGATTAAAGGAACCATACACACTTGGTAAACACTAACTAAAACCTCGGCTCAAACTGAGGTTTTTTCTGCTTTAATGTTAACCTAGACCATAGTTGCACCATTAAGTGGTGAACTTTAAAAACAAGAGTTATGAAATTTAATACAATGATTTTCGGGATATTGGTAGGGCTAGTAGCTATTTATAGCTGTAAAAAAGATGATGCCCCTGGTTTTGCGCAAATAACCGAACCAACCACAGAAATTGTAGGAAGTCTTTGGATAAATAACGGTAATAATTTTTCCGAACTAGATTTAAATGATAACCAAGAAATCAATGCCTTCACGACCTTGGATTCTTTTCGCTGTAGTGAATTTGAAGGTACATTTATCTGCATGCAAGGTGAACATTCAGGAACCAAAACCTTGATGCGCAAAGGTACTTTTAACGGAGAATTACTATGGTCTAAAGAATATGTAAGCGACACCGAAAAATATTTCCTATTAAATACCACCGAAATACAACAAAATACGGTCTTTATCAGTTATAAAATAATCAATTCAACCTCTTTTAATTCAACGTACCATCTGGAAGCCTTAAACCTAGATACAGGTAGTGTCAAATGGAGTATTGAACTTGTCGATAATGTTCAAAGAATTACTTCATTAGAGGATCAAATAATAGCTGAATTATCAATAGGGTCAAGTACTACAGAGCTTTTGAGTATACATATAGATGATGGGCACATAGACCATCGAATACCCTTTACTGATAGAATTAGCAACCTAATTGGTGGTAGCTCATCCATATTTGTAATGACATGGAATAACCGTATTATTTCAATGGATCATCAGTTGAATTTCAATTGGACATTTGATACGGATTCCCCTAACATTTTAGGAGGCTTTGAAAGAGGAAATCAGTTCCTATTTTACTCTCGAGATGAAACCGTTTATAGTATTGATACAAATACTGGCAGCCTCCTATGGAAACATGCGTATTTTGATGATTACCCTTTGGCCATAAACACCTTGAACAATAAGGTGTATGTAAGCAATAGAAAAGCAGGTGAATCAAACATTCAAATTAAAACATTAGATCTGTTTTCAGGCGAAGAACTAGACGCTTATACCTATGCGACCAACCAAGAATTGAACGCTTCGGCAACAAAATACTTTTTCTTTGACCAGCACCTATTGCTTTTCAACATTGCGCCCGATGATAACAAGGCAACTATCGCACTCATTAATATTTCCGATAAAATATTGGTGTGGGAAAAAGAACTAGATCAAGTAGCCTATCCCCATTTAATAATTACCCCAACAGGGTATTATCTTTAGTGAATTGACCTTGTCTTTAACATGGCATTTTTTGAAATGTTGTTCATCTTCTCGCCAATCTCTTATAGATTTGCCCTAGAATAGCTTACGCAACATCAGAAAACAAAAAACCGAGGCTCACGCCTCGATTTTTTTCTTTATAATTTCAGCCTCAAAAAGTATCTCAAAATGCCGAAGAAGCTTTTGCTTTACCTCATCCAAATCGACTTCCCTTTTACCCAACTCCACATTCAAAGAAGTGACCGCTTTATCCTTTATTCCACAAGGGATCATTAAATCAAAAAATCCTAAATCTGAATTTACATTTAATGCAAAACCATGCATAGTCACCCATCGGGAAGCACGCACACCTAGTGCGCAAATCTTTCGAGCAAATGGGGTACCAACATCCAGCCAAACACCAGTCTCACCTTTTGAACGTTCTGCTTTCAGGCCATATTCCGCCAAGGTCAAAATGACCATTTCTTCTAAAAGTCGAAGGTATTCATGAATATCGGTGAAAAAGTTGTCAAGATCCAAAATGGGATAGCCAACAATTTGCCCAGGCCCATGATAGGTGATATCTCCGCCTCGATTTATTTTATAAAATTTGGCGCCTTTTTTTTCTAGTTCCTTCTCGTTTACCAGAAGATTTTCAAGATCCCCACTTTTACCCAAAGTATAAACGTGTGGGTGCTCTACAAATAGAAAATGATTTGGGGTATCCAATTCGGTTTCTTCGCGTCGGTTCTTTATTTTAAGGTCAAGGGTTTGTTTAAAAAGCAGTTCTTGATAATCCCAAGTGTCTTTGTAATCCTTAAGGCCTAAATCCTGTAAAAGCACCTTTTTGTTCATTGATGCAAAGATACAAAGCCTAGTTCGGATTGTTCAATATGACCAAAGCGGCAATGACCCCTGGCACCCACCCGCAGAGGGTAAGTAAAAAAACGATTAAAAACGAACCACAACCTTTACCGATTACCGCTAAAGGGGGGAAAAGGATGGCTAGTAATACTCTTAAAAAACTCATTTGATTTGGATTTTGATTGATAATCTTACCCCTCAGCAGGGAAAGTATTTATATGTCGCAAATTTAATCGCTTTGTTACAAAATCGACTATTTTAGGGGTGACTAAGTCTTGATGGAATGATCCGAAAAATACTTTTCATTTTTGTACTCGCCTTCTGCTCAAAATGTGTTGCACAGTATCAATTCAATGGGCAAATTGCGAAAAAGGGCGATAGCAAAATCATTTATTTATCTATTATCGAAGATTATAGAAAACTGTCGCGCATATCCCTGGAACAAATCTTCAAAAAAACCGAAACCGATTCGTTGGGAAATTTCAAATTCGAAGGAGACAATTTATCACAAGACAATAGAATCTATAGAATACATATCGACGAATGCTCAGCGGTGGCCTCCGGCTCGAATCACTTTTTTGGAACATGTGAAAACAGTAGCAGTATTCTCTTCATAGCCAATAATAACGATTCCATTTCCTTTCCTACCTCTTTTACAGATGAAGTTCTATGTCAGGTGAATTCTACTAATGATAAATCTTCTGCTTTTCTTGAAATAGATTTCCTTAAAGATGAAATGGCTTTTGATTTCAATGATTTCAGGAGCGCGGCTAGCCGAAAACTGAATTCCAAAAAATGGTTTTCTGCATTCCAGAGTTTTGGCCAACAATTAGACGAACCATTAGCGGAACTCTATATTTTCGATTTTCTATCGGATAAGCGTAATGAAACCTATGGGTATTACCTTAAGGATATTGCCAATAATTCGTATTATTCAGAGCTTTCCGAACGATTGGAAACCGAATATCCGAATACGGAATTCACCAAATTATATCAGGAAGAAATTGCAACAGACCAGCAATTGGCTTCTCAAAGGAGCCCTTCGAGTTCTCTTTGGAGATGGATTCTGGGCGGTCTTCTTATACTCTCCATCCTATTGAATGTCATCTTGATGATGCGTCAAAAATCCATCCAGCAAAAGCATAGAGATACCGCCCTTGAGAAACTAACCGCACAAGAACAAAAGATCGTGGACGAAATCTTGAAGGATAAGACGAACAAGGAAATCGCTTCTGATTTATTCATCAGTGTTAGTACCGTTAAAACCCACATCAACAATCTATACAAAAAATTGAACGCTACTTCCCGTGAAGAAATAAAGCAGCGATTTCAGGGTTCTTAAAAAAATCCACCCGGGGTCTAGTCCCTATTTCCATCCCGTAAAAACAGATTTCAAGGTACATTTTCGACAATTTTCGGCTCTAAACTTTAAAACCGAAAATTATGAATCCAATGCTGGTTATTACTTTTTTACTTTGTACAGTGTCGATCTTAACATCGCAAAAAATCAATCAAGAAATCATAATCGACAGTCAACAACCCTACATGGTTGGTCAAATAACTATCGATGCCCTCGCTTCCAATTCATATCAAAGTTGGTATCAAAATACTTACGATTCCTATGAAGTCAATGCCAACCTAATCGATTCTGTAAAAGATGAATTGTCAAAACACAAAATCTTGCTCTTTATGGGCACCTGGTGCGGCGATAGCAAAAGAGAAGTACCACGATTCATCAAGATTTTGGAAATAGCTCACTTTCCGATGGAAAATCTAAAAATAGTGGCTGTAGATCGCAGAAAAAACTTCTACAAGAAAAGTCCGGGCGGCGAGGAATGGGGACTCAGCATCAAACGTGTTCCTACGTTCATTTTTTATAAAAATGGGAAGGAAACCAACCGTATCATTGAAAGTCCAATCACTTCTTTGGAAGAAGATGTCAAGGCTATCGTGACCAATGCAGAATACACCCCTAATTACCCCAAATCGTTACATTTTGACTAAATCCCTTTTCTAAATACATGAATCTTGTCAGACCTAGTATATGTTAACGTCAAAAGTGTAATTTTGCACTTTAATTTTTTTATATGCAATTGTCGGAACAAGAGATCATCAGAAGAGAGAAATTGACCAAATTACGGGAGATGGGTATTGACCCTTATCCTGCGGCTTTATATCCTGTGGATGCCACTTCAGAAAGTATCAAACAGCATTATGAAGCCGGTAAAAAAGTTGTTATTTCCGGAAGGCTGATGTCACGTAGAATTCAGGGGAAAGCTTCTTTTGCTGAATTACAAGATAGTGCTGGTCGTGTTCAGGTGTATTTCAATCGCGATGAAATATGTACGGGAGAGGATAAAACACTATACAATGATGTCTATAAAAAGTTGTTGGACATAGGCGATATTATCGGAATCGAAGGCGAACTCTTCACCACCCAGGTTGGTGAAAAAACAGTAATGGTCAAGAATTTTACGATTCTATGTAAAACCCTTCGACCACTTCCTTTACCGAAGCAAGATGCTGAGGGCAATATCCATGATGAGTTTAACGACCCAGAATTACGATACCGACAACGCTATGTTGATTTGGTGGTGAATCCGCATGTAAAGGAGACTTTTATCAAGCGTACGAAGATTACCAATAGCATTCGACAATTTTACAATGATCGTGGTTATTTGGAAGTAGAAACACCCATTTTACAGCCAATTCCCGGGGGAGCTGCAGCACGCCCTTTTTTAACACATCACAATGCCTTAGACATCCCATTATATTTACGTATTGCCAATGAGTTATATCTGAAACGATTGATTGTCGGTGGCTTCGATGGTGTATATGAATTCTCGAAGGATTTCAGAAATGAAGGTATGGACCGTACCCACAATCCTGAGTTCACGGTCATGGAACTCTATGTAGCTTACAAAGATTACAATTGGATGATGGATACGACAGAGCAATTGCTCGAAAAAGTGGCCATTGATGCCACTGGAACCTCAAAAGTAACCGTAGGGGAGAACGAAATTGAATTCAAAGCACCTTATAAGCGCATCCCCATTCTAGAAGCCATAAAAATTCATACTGGTGTTGATGTTGCAGGAATGGGTGAAGTCGAACTTCGCGAGACCGCCAAAAAATTAGGCCTTGAAGTTGATGAGACCATGGGCGTCGGTAAACTTATCGATGAGATTTTTGGTGAAAAATGCGAGCACTTTTACATACAACCAACATTTATCATCGACTACCCGAAAGAGATGAGTCCGTTGACGAAAGAGCACCGCTCAAACCCGGCGCTGACAGAGCGTTTTGAATTGATCGTTAACGGAAAAGAATTGGCAAATGCCTATTCTGAGCTCAATGACCCTATTGATCAACGTGAACGTTTTGAAGAACAGCTGAAACTCTCCGAAAAAGGGGATGATGAGGCCATGTTTATCGACCAAGATTTCCTTCGCGCCTTAGAATATGGTATGCCGCCAACATCGGGTATTGGAATCGGAATCGACCGTTTGGTTATGTTTTTGACTAATAATTCATCGATTCAAGAAGTGTTGTTCTTTCCTCAGATGCGACCGGAACCTAAGGCAATTGAATTAAGCGAAGAAGCCAAAATGGTTTTTGATTCGTTGAAGAAATCAGGCACACTTCCTTTGGTTGAATTAAAAGAACAATCGGGCTTATCGAATAAAAAGTGGGACAAGTCCATCAAAGAATTGACAAAAAACAATTTGGCAAAAGTGAGCAAAACAGATGATGGCCTTTTTGTGAATGTTCCTTCATAATCTTTGGTATTCTATTCTTGTTCGTCATTGCGACGCAGAAAGAATCTCTTTAAAATTATTATTACCTTTAGGAGTCTATGAAAAAGGCAGTAATGAAGTTTATTCAAAATATCATTTATTCAGGTACTTTAGGTGTCCTAATTCTAATTGGGCACTCATGCCAAGATTCAGAAAGGATTGATTTCAGCACTCAGATTAAACCCATACTCAACGACAATTGTATTACTTGCCATGGTGGGGTTAAAAAAAATGCGGGTTTTAGTCTGTTATTCGAAGAGGAAGCCTTTGCCATAACCGAATCGGGCAAACCTGCCATAATTCCTGGTGATGCGGCTGGTAGCGAGTTGATTCGAAGATTGAAGGAAGATGACCCTGAACTTCGCATGCCATATGAAAAACCCAAGCTATCCGATGCCGAAATCGATTTATTAACACGTTGGATAGACCAAGGTGCCGAATGGGGGGAGCATTGGGCGTATTCACTTCCCGAAAGCGTTGAAGTTCCGAGTATAACCGTCGAAGCTAGTATTGTACCGGAACCCTCTACGGATTTCTTGAAAAATAGTATTGACAATTTCGTCTTAACAAGGCTAGAAAGTGAACGGCTTGAACCCAATCCTCCAGCGGAAAAAAATATCATTGCACGAAGACTGGCATTGGATATTACCGGATTACCTCCTAGCACCAAACTTTTAAAAGATTTTGTAGCTGGTGACATCTCTTATGAAGCCATAGTCGAGTCCTTCCTGGTACAAAAAACCTATGGCGAAAAATGGGCCACTTGGTGGCTAGATTTGGCCAGATACGCCGATTCAAAAGGCTACGAAAAGGATATGGGCCGTGCAATCTGGAAATATCGCGATTGGGTCATCGAAGCATTCAACAAAGACTTGCCCTACGACCAATTTACGACGGAGCAGTTAGCGGGAGACTTGCTTCCCGAACCGTCAACAGATCAGCTCATCGCCACAGCCTTCCATCGAAACACAATGAATAATGATGAAGGCGGCACCGATGATGAGGAATATCGCATTGCAACAGTAATCGACCGCATCAATACTACATTTGAAGTTTGGCAGAGTACCACTATTGGTTGTGTGCAATGTCATAGCCACCCTTATGATCCATTCAAACATGAAGACTATTACAAACTCATGTCATTCTTCAACAATACCCGTGACGAGGACACCCCAAGCGAATCACCTGTATTAAAATTCTATACGCCCGCGCAACAAAAAAAAGTAGACAAAGTCATCGAATGGGTATCAAAACAAGGCGACCCGGCCCTGACTAAAACTTATAAAGACTTTTTACAATTCACGGAACCTGTCTACAAGTCACACTTTTTTAAGGAATTTGACAATAGTGTTTATGATAACCATGCCTCTGTTGTCTTTTGGGATGATGGCAATCTCATCATAGAAGATGCGTACACCCAGAATGCCAATTATGTATACCTCAATTACCGATCTCATTATAATGGCACTAAAATGACCATTCGTGAGAAAGATGCCCAAGGTCCGATCTTGGGGCAGTTTACCATTAACAAAACCAAAGAAAATACGACCTCTCAATTTCCCCTTAAGAAAATAGACTACAAAACCGATCTATATATCGAGACACAGAACAATGCAATCGCCAAAGAGGTGAATATTCTCAATGTATATTGGGCTGGCTTCATAGAAGATTTACCGGGCAAAGACCAAAAGGGTTGGTCTAGTACCAACTCAGACTTCATTTCCGTACTAAATGCGAACACGGAAACAGTACCCATAATGTCGGAGAATCCAGCTTATATGAAACGAACTACACAGGTCTTTGAACGAGGAAGTTGGTTGACCAAAACCGATACGGTACAACCCAACACACCAGAAAGTTTGAATGCATGGAACCAAGATTGGCCCAAAGATCGTTTGGGACTCTCAAAATGGATTGTCGATAAAAGAAATCCCTTAACCGCCCGCACACTGGTAAATAGAGTATGGCATCAGATATATGGAAGAGGATTGGTATCGACAATAGAGGATATTGGTTCGCAATCCGAACCCCCCTCCCACCCAGCATTACTAGATTGGCTTGCACTTCGTTTCATGAACGAGCATAATTGGAGTGTTAAAGCCCTAGTTAAGGAAATTGTATTATCTGGCACCTATCGCCAGAGTTCGGAGGGTACTCCTGAAATGTACCAAGTTGATCCTGAAAACAAATTGTATGCCCGTGGTCCTAGAATCAGACTTGGCGCAGAACAGATTCGCGATCAGGCCTTGGCGGTATCCGGTCTATTAAGCTCTAAAATGTATGGCCCAGGAGTAATGCCGCCACAACCACAAGGCGTTTGGAAGACCGTTTATAATGACGCCCAATGGATAGAAAGTAAAGGAGAAGATCGCTATCGCCGAGGCGTGTATACCTATCTGAAACGTACTAGCCCGTATCCTTCATTTTTGACATTCGATGCCGGAAGTCGAGAAGTTTGTACGATACGAAGAACCATAACCAATACTCCATTACAGGCTTTGGTCACCTTAAATGACCCTGTATACATAGAAGCGTCATACCAGTTGGCGAAAAACACCCAAGTCGTTGAAGATATAGAAATGAGTATTACCCAGAGCTATGAAAAAGCGACCTTCAAGGAGATTACTCCAACAACATTAAATGCGTTAAAAGAACTTTATCGAACATCTTTTATGGAATTTTCTAAAAATCAAAAAGCTTCCGAACTATTCTTATCTTTTGAAAAGCAACCCACTCCCGAATTGAGTGCCTTAACGGTCGTGGCAAACGCGATAATGAATTTGGATGAATTTCTAACAAAAGCCTGATGAAAGACGAAATAGAAAAGCTGATTCAAGAAAAACTGGCGCGGGAAGTACAAGCTAAGACGCGTAGGCATTTTATAAAAAGTTGTGCGCAAGGGATGGGCGGACTTGCATTAAGTTCCATTTTCATGGGGTGTGATCCATTGACGTCTGCGAGTAAGAAATCGCCTCTAGCATTTAATGAACGAGATTTAAATCCACTAGCGACCATATCTCCTCCATTTAGTCCTAAAGTGAAGTCTGTCATTTATTTGCATATGGCCGGAGCTCCTTCACAATTAGAAATGTTCGATTACAAACCTGAACTTCACAAATACCATGGGCAAGATTGTCCGCAATCATTATTAGAGGGGAAAAAATTCGCTTTTATTAAAGGAACTCCCAAATTAATGGGGCCGCAGGCAGATTTTAAACAAGAAGGGGAATCGGGAAATTGGGTTTCGAATTTCTTACCCCACTTTAAAAAGGTTATTGATGAGGTTGCTTTTTTGAAAGCAGTCAACACAGATCAATTCAATCATGGCCCTGCACAATTATTCATGCATACGGGCAGTGCCAGATTAGGGCGACCAAGTATTGGTGCTTGGGCCACTTATGGCCTGGGTTCAGAAAATCAAAACCTTCCTGGTTTTGTGGTGCTAACCTCAGGCGGAAACACTCCAGACGCAGGTAAAAGTGTTTGGGGCAGTGGATTTTTACCTTCTGTATATCAAGGTGTTCAATGTCGTTCGGAAGGCGACCCCGTACTTTATATTGAAGACCCTGACGGAATTACCCGAGACTTGAAAAAGAGCACCATTGATGCCATCAACAAGATCAATAAAGAGGAATATGCCAAATATGCCGACCCGGAAATTTTAGCACGGATCAATCAATATGAAATGGCATATCGCATGCAAATCGCGGTACCAGAAGTCATGGACATTAATGGCGAACCCGAGCAAATCAAACAAATGTATGGGGTAGAACAGGGCAAAGAATCATTTGCCAATAATTGTCTGCTCGCTCGTAAATTGGTAGAAGATGGTGTTCGTTTCGTACAACTATTCGATTGGGGATGGGATACCCACGGAAATGTTCGAGAAGGTTCTATTGATCTGGGACTTCGAAATAAATGCCGTGAAATCGATAGACCCATAGCAGCACTGATCTTGGATTTAAAACAACGTGGTCTTTTAGATGATACCCTTATTGTTTGGGGTGGGGAATTTGGAAGAACGCCAATGCAAGAAAATCGGGGAAATACAGAAATGGCCTATAAAGGTCGTGACCATCATGGCGATGCCTTCACCATGTGGATGGCTGGCGGTGGCATCAAAAAAGGAGCTTCACATGGGAAAACGGATGATATCGGGTTCTCCGGAATCGAAGGCCGGGTATCAGTGCATGACGTGCATGCGACAATTTTGCACTTATTGGGCTTTGACCATGAACAATTTACCCATGAATTTCAAGGGCGGAATTTTAGGTTAACGGATGTCGAGGGAGAGGTGATCAAGGAGATTTTGGCGTAGGCCCCGAAAGGTGAACTAAAAATATGCAGTAACTCCTTCCCTCTGGAGGGGAACCCTTTTAAAGGTTAAAAAGACAAACCAAAATATGAGAATACTTATACTACTAACTATTTTTCTTTCTACTACCTCCTATTCCCAACAAAATAAACTCGAATTCTTTCAAACCTATTGGGGACGTAAATTTTCTTGGGATGCCTTTTGTGAAAAGACCAAAAC
>JARFRH010000189.1 GCA_029287355.1 Maribacter sp.
AACTGCGAGCTCGTGATTTGTTTTATGCAATGTGGATTTCCGATTTGTTCATGAAACGTGTAGAAGCCAATGAAGATTGGACGCTAATGTGTCCAAACGAATGTCCAGGGCTTTTCACGAACCATAGCGAGGAATTCGAGAAATTGTATTTAGGATACGAAGCAGCAGGTAAAGGCCGTAAAACAGTGAAGGCTCGTGAACTTTGGGAAAAGATATTAGAATCTCAAATCGAGACTGGCACCCCTTACATGTTGTACAAAGATGCCGCTAACCGCAAAAGTAATCAGAAAAATTTAGGAACGATTCGTTCTTCGAATTTGTGTACCGAAATCATGGAGTATACTTCTCCTGATGAGATTGCCGTTTGTAATTTGGCGTCGATCGCTTTACCGATGTTTATTAAGAATGGTGAATTTGATCACAAAGCATTGTTCAAGGTAACCAAACGTGTTACCAAAAACTTGAATAAGGTAATTGATAGAAATTACTATCCTGTAATAGAGGCTGAAAACTCGAATATGCGACATAGACCTATTGGTTTGGGTGTGCAAGGTTTGGCAGATGCTTTTATCATGTTGCGTTTGCCTTTTACAAGTGACGAGGCTAAGAAATTGAACCAAGAGATATTTGAAACCCTTTATTTTGCGGCAGTTACCGCTTCTATGGAGGCAGCTATGGAAGAAGGCAAATATTCCTCATATGAAGGTTCCCCTATTTCTCAAGGGGACTTCCAACACAATCTTTGGAATATCAAAGATGAGGAGCTATCTGGCCGATGGGATTGGGGAAAACTCCGCAAGGAAGTCAAGAAAAATGGCGTTCGTAACTCACTGCTGGTTGCTCCAATGCCAACGGCATCTACGTCACAAATATTAGGAAATAACGAATGCTTTGAGCCATATACTTCCAACATCTATACAAGACGTGTACTTTCTGGAGAATTCATTGTAGTGAACAAACACTTATTGGAAGACTTGGTCGCTCTGGGATTATGGGATGAAAACATGAAGCAAGAATTAATGCGTGCAAACGGTTCTATTCAGCATATCGAAACCATTCCTCAAGACATCAGGGAATTATATAAGACGGTTTGGGAACTCAGTATGAAAGATATCATCGATATGAGCCGCCAAAGAGGATATTTCATTGACCAAAGTCAGTCATTAAATCTCTTCATGGAAAACGCCAATTATTCGAAATTGACCTCTATGCACTTTTATGCTTGGAAGAGTGGTTTGAAAACAGGGATGTATTACTTGCGTACCAAGGCTGCGGTTGATGCAATTAAATTCACATTGGACAACACCAAGAAAAAGGAAATGCCAACAAGTGTTGCAGCAGAGGCGGAAGTATTAGCCGCTTTGGCACCTCCTACGGCTGAGGCTGCTAGTGCTATACAAGTACAAACTACCCCTGTAGCCGCAAAACAAACTGAAACCGATATACAACCAATGTCTCCTCAAGAAATGAAAGAGATGATTGCCCGGGCCAAAGAAGGTGAGGCTGATGATGATTGCTTGATGTGTGGATCGTAATGTTATAAGGAATCAAACAAATCAAAACGCAACCCTGGCAATTCGCCGGGGTTTTTTATTTGAATAATCTGATTTGAGAAAGGACCGTATAAGCAAGTCCCAAATAGCATTTAGGATATTTTGAGGGAACCTACGAAAAAACAATAGTTATTTTTCAACGTAAGGTTTAACGGCCAATGAGAAAACATATGCCGCAACGTAAATGAATAAAATGATAAAATATTTGTCCATGCCCCGATTATTCTTGAAGTATATACGGTAATAACAACGTAAAAAGACTACGCCTATTACAAATTACGGCAGAAAATATCGATAAAGCGCACATAATTAACGATAATTAACATATTCAGGCCTCATCTGGCGCTATAGCGTACAGAATATAAATCTGATAGTATTTGCCATTAAAACAAATAACTCATCACACTCTCCCTTATTTGGTACAAATAAATGTTCCATTGTGGGCGAATTGATTTCGTTGCTTTTCTTTCTGGGCCTAGAAACGTAAATGCGAGCTTAGCAACTAACATCAATGCAAAATAGGCGATTATGGTGTATAGATATGGGGTCATTCATAGAGAACGCTTGGCATGGGCTATATCTTACTTCTCTATTGTGTAGTATATCGAAAAGGTTCTAAATTTTCGACGAAGCGCATCGTGAATTCAAAAACTTCGATGAACTACCTATTTTATTGCCATTCACCGATGTTTTAAAAATCAGGAAATCACAAAAAGGCATCCACTTGCTTGTAAGCATCAATAACTGCTTGCTCACCAACTTTGCCTTCTTTTGAATTTCCATGTTCCATGCCTAGTACCCCATCAAATCCCTTTTCATGAATCCATTTAAAGACATTCTTATAATTGATTTCACCAGTAGTAGGCTCTTTTCGACCAGGATTATCGCCAATTTGAATATATGCGATTTCATCCCAGGTGAGACCCATATTATGAATGAGATGGCCTTCTGTTTTTTGTAGATGATAGATGTCGAACAATATTTTACACGATGGGCTATCTACTCCTTTACAGATCATATACGTCTGATCCGAATGCTGCAAATATAAATCGGGAGAATCGGATAAGGGCTCCAAAACCATAACCAACCCGTGTGGTTCTAAAATTTCGGCACCTCTTTTCAAAGCTTCTATAACGTTGGCGTCTTGAACCCCTGTAGGTAATCTTCTTTCAAAGCCTCCTGGCACTACCGTCATCCATTTGGCATTCACACGTTTTGCAACTTCAACCGCCCGGCTACATCCATCTAAAAATATATCGACATATTCTTTCTTTCCAGCGGCTAAAGTGTTGGCCATATTACCACCTTTGTCCACTACAAAAACCCCCATGGTCATACCTCGTTTGGCAAGTGTTTCACCCATTTTGGTCTGTACAGCGATATCACGCTTCATCATGCCATTGTCTTCAAAGGCCGTAAAGCCCTGATCGGCCATAAAGTTAATTTGATCAATAGGGTCATCACCTGCGTGATTTTTGAACATGCCCAAATGTGGGGCATACTTTAGATTAAATTTATGAATCATAGCATTTGCTGGTTTTTCTGCGTACGAAAAAGTTCCACCCAACGAAATCGCTCCGCTGGTTAGGGCCGTTTTTTGAATAAAGCTCCTTCTTTTCATTTATTGGGTTTTAGAGTGACCATGCTTTTCCACCTGTCAACTCCTGTAAATCACCACAACCGATATATTGACCAGTTACAGGAAGATAAGCTAGCACTTCCTCCCCTACATATTCGGAAGTCTTGTAGGCCATGATTGTCATTCCCCTAAGATTACTTGCAAAGGCATGACTGGCAACTTCATCGTCGAGCATAGCTTCTTTGCCCTCTTGAAGGGCAATATTGTATGCTTCAATCGCTTCATTGTTCTTTTCTTCCTGTTCTTTGGTAACCTGCAAGGTGCTTGCCAAAGTCTTTTCGAGCTCTTCTGACCCTAAGTCCATGGCTTTTTCTTTTCCAGCTGCTTTTGTTGCCTTTTCAAGAAAACGCCCCATTCCCATTTTGGTAAAATCTTGTTGTTCCTTATCGGCGACCTCATTGATAAACCGGTCTATAAATATATTTACCTGTACCTCGGAAGCAGATGGCGTATCTGTTTTAGGTAGAATAATATCGACTAATTTGGTCAAGACCGCCCCTTGTTCTTTACTGAAAAAGTCAGGTGCCCATTCCATAACCTGCTCTCCCTTGCAACTTTGCATGATGCCTATAAGGGTTGGTGTAGCCACGGTGTAGCCCATAGCGAGCCCCATGTTTTTGAGTGCTTTTCTTCTATCCATTATATGTTTCCTTTTTTAAGTTCTTTTGCTGCGTGATTGGCAGCTCTTGCTGTAAACGCCATATAAGTTAAAGATGGGTTGACACAACTTGCCGAAGTCATAAACGACCCATCAGTGACATAGACGTTTGGCACATCATGAAGTGCATTATTGCCATCAACTACTGATGTTTTTCTGCTTCGACCCATTCGGGCAGTGCCCATCTCATGAATTCCGAGGCCCAAAGCAGTTTCTCTATCATAAGGTTCAACATCTCGCAAACCTGCTTTGGTAAGCATGTCTACGGCAGATTGCTTCATGTCTTTGCGCATGTTCAATTCGTTTTCTTTGAATTCTGCGTCAAAAGTAACTGTCGGAAGCCCCCATGGATCTAATTTATCATAGTCTAAGGTAAAAAGGTTGTCTTGATAGGGTAATACTTCGCCGAAACCGCCCATACCAAAAGTCCAACCTCCTGGTTTGAGAATTGCTTCTTTAAGGCCTTTACCATGGGAAAGCTCCGCAATAGACTCTTCCCAATTTCCTCTCGTACCACCACCTTGATATCCAAAACCACGTTTGTAATCAGTTCTGTTGGTGTCACCTCCTAAGTTTCTAAATCTAGGCAGATATATTCCGTTAGGCTTCCTGCCTTTAAAATACTTATCTCCAAAACCATCGAATTTTCCAGCGGCACCTACCCCTAAGTGGTGGTCCATGATATTCCGACCCAATTGATCTGAATCATTACCCATTCCGTTGGGGAAACGGTCTGATTTCGATTGCATCAAAATGGAAGTTGAAGCAATTGCCGAAGCACAAAGGAAAATTACTTTCGCCTTGAACTCATGTACCTCTTTTGTAACTCGGTCAATAACTTTGACACCGGTGGCTCTTTTAGTATCTGGGTCATACATGACTTCGTGAACGATTGAATCGGGTCGAAGTGTCATGTTTCCAGTTGCCTCTGCGGCTGGCAACGTAGACGACAGACTACTAAAATAAGCGCCAAAAGGACACCCACGAATACATCGGTTTCTAAATTGGCACCTAGATCTTCCGTCGCCATCAAATTGTTTGTCACTATTGATATGTGCTACTCGCCCGGCCGTAATTACGCGCCCGTCAAAATTCTCCGCTACTTTTTCGCGAACATGTTGCTCCATACAATTAAGTTCCATCATGGGTTCAAATTGCCCATCTGGTAATTGTGGCAGCCCTAATGTTTCTCCTGTTACGCCAATATATGATTCCACCTTATCATACCAAGGTGCAATATCTTTGTAGCGAACAGGCCAATCAACACCATGACCATCGTTTAAATTGGCTTTGAAATCGATATCGCTCCAACGATAGCTGTGACGTCCCCATTGTAAAGAGCGCCCACCGACATGATAACCACGCATCCAATCGAAACGTTTGATTTCATTATAAGGGTGTTCCAGGTCATTCACAAACCACATATGGCTTGCGGATTTCGTGGTATAACCTGTTCTATTTTGTTTTTCTTGTTTGGCAACCATCTCTTGGGTAGGTTGTCCTCCATTGGGAAAATCCCAGGTGTCCAGATTGGCTGTTTTATAGTCTTCACGATGTTTTACCATTCTGCCACGTTCAAGAACAAGAGTTTTTAATCCGTTCTCACATAATTCTTTAGCAGCCCAACCTCCGCTTATCCCAGTTCCGACAACTATAGCATCATATGATTCTGCCTCTTCGTTGTAATAAAATTTACCCATGTATCGAATTGTTTAGTCGCTAAATTTATTAAATTAAAAATTAATTTTCTACTTTTAAAAACTATTCTTGTTGCGAATATTCAAGCGTTTGTTATAATTTGTTACAGAATTCGTAATTGGCAAAACCTTGGATTTTATTTAACAAAAGCTAATGACCTGACAGCTAAGGAGTAACGCAAGAAAAAAATAAAATAACCCATCTCATTAAAAGAAACATAAACCCTAATATTAATGAAAAGAAGAAACTTTATCCGCAATAGTTCACAGGCTGGCATTGCCTTTGCACTTTTAGGAAGCCATGCCTGCAAAGAAAACAAGAAATCCGAGACTGAGCATACTGAAGAATCGAGCGGTACAGAAGAAATGGTTGAACCCTTCTTCAAGTTATCATTGGCACAATGGTCTATCCATAAAATGATTCTGGAAGATGGAGTTGATCCGTACTCTTTTGCAGAGAAAGCAAAAAATTGGGGTTTTAGCGGTTTGGAATATGTCAGTCAATTGTATAACCCTGAGTTATCGGATGCCGATTATTCTGAGGAGGCTATGGCTGCTTTTGTTGAAAAGTCAAATGCCGAAGCAAAGAAGCATGGCCTTGAAAACGTTTTGATTATGATCGATGGGCAGGGCAATTTGGCGGTAAATGATGAGGCTGAACGTGATGAAACTGTCGCAAAACATAAGAGGTGGGTCGATGCCGCTGCCGCAATGGGATGCCATGCCATAAGAGTGAATTTAAATGGTAGTATGGAGCCTGAAGAGTGGAAGGCAAGTGCCATTGACGGACTCACGAAACTTTCAACCTATGCAAAAACCAAGAGCATAAATATCCTTGTAGAGAATCATGGGGGTTTATCATCAAATGCGGCGTTACATGCTGAAGTAATGAAGGCGGTTAATCTTGACAACTGTGGCACCTTGCCTGATTTCGGAAATTTCTGTATTGCCCGAAATGAAGATCGCAGCTGTAAAGAAGCTTACGATAAATATAAGGGGGTTCAGGAACTCATGCCCTATGCAATGGCGGTAAGCGCAAAATCAAACGATTTTGATGAACAAGGTAATGCCATAGACATCGATTATGCTAAATTGCTTCAAATAGTTAAAGATGCAGGGTATACTGGTTTTATAGGCGTGGAATATGAAGGAAGCGTTTTAGATGAAGAGGCTGGTATTAAAGCTACTAAGGATCTAATGTTAAAAGTGGCTAAAGAATTGAACTGATTTCAACCGATAAGAAAAACGTTGTACTACGTCAACGCATCCGTTGGACCAAACCTAATGCAGAATAAAACCATTAATGAAAGTCTTTTTTAACCAGTTATTCGATTACAACTTCTATTGTAATAAACAGTTGATCGAAGCTTGTACTTCCATGGAGAATGTGCCCGAAAAGAGTAAAGAACTCTTCAGCCACATTCTTAATGCCCATCATAGATGGAATGCAGTTTTGACTACCAAAAAACCCGAATATGAATCGTTTCAGGTTCATGAGGTAGGCGATTGGGGTGATATTCATTATGAGAACCAAAGAAGTTCATTTGAAATTATTACGAACACTGATGATTTTGAAAAGCGCTTGGACTACGAAAACTCAGAAGGAAGACTTTTTACAAATACCATTCAAGATATGCTCTTTCATATCATCAATCACTCTACACACCATCGGGGGCAAATTGCAATGAATTTTCGTGCGAGTGACATTGAGCCTGTCCCTTTAGACTATATCAATTACAAACGATAAAAGAAAATCACATGAACGCTAAGGTACGTACGCAGCTTTCTGTGATGATGTTCTTGGAGTTCTTTATTTGGGGAGGATGGTTCGTTTCATTAGGCTCTTTTTTAGGAAACAATTTAAATGCTACCGGGGCCCAATCGGCTATGGCATTTTCTACGCAATCATGGGGGGCAATTGTAGCCCCTTTTATTATCGGACTCATTGCCGATCGTTTTTTTAATGCAGAACGTATTCTGGGCGTGTTGCATCTTATCGGTGCAATTTTAATGTATCAAATGCATCTCGCTACCGATTTTTCAGTTTTCTATCCCTACGTTCTGGGTTACATGATTGCTTATATGCCGACTTTGGCATTAGTCAATTCGGTTTCTTTTAAACAGATGAAAGATCCAGCAAAAGAATTTCCTTTAATTCGTGTTTTTGGAACCGCAGGATGGATTGTTTCCGGTTGGATCATCAGTTTCGGGTTTCAATGGGATGCTATTGAAAGTATTCAAGAGGGCGCCCTATCAAATACATTCCTGATGGTGGCGATTGCTTCCTTAGTACTGGGCTTGTTCAGTTTTACCTTGCCTAGAACACCTCCAATCGTCAATAAAAATGAGAAGGTCGTTCTTTCCGATATTCTGGGGCTTGATGCTCTAAAACTATTGAAAGATAAAAACTTTTTGATTTTCTTCATTTCTTCTATTTTGATTTGCGTTCCTCTAGCATTTTACTATCAATATATTAGCCTCTTTCTCACCGAATACAAAGTTGAGAATTCAACGACATGGGCGACCTTAGGTCAAATTTCAGAAGTGCTGTTTATGCTCTTATTGCCTTTCTTTTTCAAAAAGTACGGATTTAAGAAGACCATCTTGTTCGGTATGCTTGCATGGGCGATTCGCTATGCCCTATTCTCTTTCGGTGACGCTGGTGAATTATTTTTTATGCTCGCTTTGGGTATTGCCCTGCATGGAATTTGCTATGATTTCTTTTTTGTTTCAGGTCAGATTTATACTGATTCCAAGGCTGGCGAAAAGGTGAAAAGCGCCGCCCAAGGCCTAATTGCCTTAGCAACTTATGGGGTTGGTATGTTGATTGGTTTTTGGATTGCGGGGAAAATCGCGGATACCTATCTACTCAATGACGGAACACATGATTGGAGTACTATTTGGTTATATCCTGCAGGTTTTGCTTTAGGGGTATTACTTTTATTTATGGTTTTGTTCAAAAATGAAAAAATCACGTATAAATCTTAGGGATTTTATATATTCATAGCGCTAAAAGAGATTCATAACCTAAATACTATAAATACATGCCAAAAAAAATAAGATTAGGAATATTAGGAGGAGGCGGAGACTCACTCATTGGAGTTTTGCACAGAGTTGCCTCCCATATCAATGACAATTATCAAATAGTTGGCGGATGTTTTAATCCCGATTTTAAAGTGAACAAAGCATTTGCCCGCGAGATCGATGTGCCGCTAAATAGAATTTATCCTGATTTTGATACGCTGGTTGAGGAAGAGTTGAAGTTGCCTGAGACCGAACGTATTCAGGTCTGCTCGGTACTAACGCCTAATTTTTTGCATTTTCCAATGGCCAAAAAATTGTTGGAAAATGGCTTTCATGTCATATGCGAAAAACCGATGACAACAACGTTGGAAGAGGCAAAAATACTTCAGAGGGCACATAAAAAGGCTGGGACGGTCTTCGCATTGACACATACTTATACGGGATATCCAATGGTACGCGAAATGCGTGAAATGATTAAAAAGGGAGTCCTTGGCAAGATTCATAAAGTGGATGCTAGATACTACCAAGGTTGGATCAACACGATTATACACGATAAGAAAAAAAGAAGTTCAGTTTGGCGTTTAGATCCAAAGAAGGCAGGAATTAGTTCTTGTATGGGTGATATAGGTGTGCATGCTTTCAATTTGGTCGAATACACTACTGGACTCAAAGTAAAATCGTTGCTCTGCGACTTCAATTATTTATATAAGGATAATAAGATGGATGTCGATGGAACGGTTTTAATCCGCATGGATGAGCATGTTAAAGGAGTCATTCGAGGAAGTCAAGTAGCAACTGGTGAGGAAAACGGTTTGGCAATTGCCATTTATGGCGAGAAAGGAGCGTTTAGATGGGAGCAAGAAAAACCGAATTTTCTTTACAAAATGAGCGATACCGAACCGCTTCAAGTGTATAAACCAGGTCATGCCTATAACACGAAATTAGCTTTGGATGGTACTAAACTACCGGCAGGTCACCCTGAAGGTATTTTTGATTCTATGGCGAATATCTATTTAGGCGTAGCAAAAGCTATTCGAGGTAAAAGATATAATGATGGTGAATTTCCTACGATGGAAGACGGTGTTCGGGGCATGAACTTTATCGAGGCAACGGTTGAATCGCACAAGAGTAGTAATACTTGGGTGAAGATGATGAAATAGTGGCAGGTGTATTAAAAATAAAAAAGCCGCTTCAAGCGGCTTTTTTAATGAATTTAGTCGTAGTTATCGCTCAAAAACCTTCTTGAATTCTTGACAGACTACGATCATACTTTCGCGGGGTAAGCGTTCGAATTCAGCAAGTTCACGTGTATAATAATCCCATTGTATTTCTTTCCAATGGGCTAGTGATTTAGCTCCTCCACTTTCCATTTCGACAAATTCTTCATCGATACTGAATAATGGTTTTAAAGTAACTTTGGTCGTTTCTACAATACATTGCGCTATACCTTCCCATGTGGTAACAACTGTATAATCGCCAATTTTTGGCAATGGTTCATTTCTATATTGGAGCCCTAGTAAGGAATTAGAAGTAGCTTTTTTAACTCCGGCCTTCACTAATCGTGCGGATTCATTGGCATCTTGTTCGTTGTCACAAAAATGCCTTGCTTTTGGCGCCTCGTGAAAGACATCCTCGAGGTGGTTTTTCAAGTAATCCCCCCACATATTATTAGCTGAAGCGTTTTCCATGAAATCTAAACGTAAGGTATGTTATTAATATTGTTGATTTTTCTTGGCTAAAAACCCTAAAGATAGATGCTTTTATGAAAACTTGCCTTTTTTGAATTGTTCTGCCGCATGATTGGCAGCTCGAGCAGTAAATGCCATATAGGTTAACGAAGGGTTTACGCAATTAGATGAGGTCATAAAGGCGCCATCGGTCACATAAACATTAGGTACGGTATGAATTTGATTGTGTTTGTTGACAACTGAAGTTCTTGGGTCGTGACCCATACGAGCTCCCCCCATTTCATGAATTCCAAGACCTGGTCCAGTAGGTTCCTCATAAGGTCGAACATCCTTGAAGCCAGCCGCATTGAACATGGCGACAATCTCCTTTTTGATGTCTTTACGCATATTTAATTCGTTCTCCTTGAATTCAACATCAAAGTCTAGTTGCGGTAAGCCCCATTTGTCTTTTTCAGTGGCACTAAGGGTGACCCGGTTATCATCATGCGGTAAAAATTCGCCGAAACCAGTTACACCGATTTCCCAATGGCCGGGTTTAAGAATTTCTTCCTTCAACTCTTTTCCGTAACCCATTTCAGCCACAGAGGCCGACCAATCGCCACGACTTGCAGTGCCTTGATAGCCAAAACCACGCAGGTATCCTTTGCGTTCCGTTTTTTCGCCAAGGTTCACAAATCGAGGAATATAGAATCCGTTTGCTCTTCTTCCTTTATAATATTTATCTAAAAACCCATCTACTTTTGCCCTAGCTCCCAACTTGTAGTGATGGTCCATAATACCACGGCCCAAGGCATCGGAATCATTGCCCATTCCGTCAGGGAAACGTTCCGATTTGGATTGCATCAAAATGCCGACGGAGGCCATCGCGGAAGCACAAAGAAAAATCACCTTTGCCTTAAACGTTACCTTGTCATGGGTTTCGGTATCGATTACACGTACACCGGTAGCTTTCTTGGTTGTATCATCATATATGATTTCGTGTACGATAGCGTTTGCCCTGAGCGTCATATTTCCGGTTCGTTCCGCCGCCGGCAAGGTCGCCGAGTTGCTACTAAAATATCCTCCGAAAGGGCAACCCCGTGAACACCTATTTCTATTTTGGCAAACGCCACGACCTTCGAATGATGAATTTGGGTCGGTAATATGGGCGGTTCTTCCGATAGTCACCAAACGGCCATCATCGAACTTTTCAGCCGTTGTCTTTTTGAATTCTTCTTCAACACAATTCAAGTCCATAGGCGGTTGAAATTTACCATCGGGTAAAACATCGAGCCCTAAACTCTCTCCACTAACGCCAATATACTCTTCTACCTTGTCATACCAAGGAGAAATATCTTTATAGCGAACTGGCCAATCGATGCTAATACCTTCTCTTTTATTAGCTCCAAAATCAATATCGCCCCAACGATAACTTTGGCGGCCCCAAGTCAAGGAACGCCCTCCAACTTGATAACCTCGAATCCAATCAAAGCGTTTGGTCTCCACATAGGGATGGTCCAAATCATTGACGAAAAAGTGCTTGTTGTCCTCTTTAGGTGCCCAGTTTACTCTGTTCTGTATATGGTATTTCTTCTTATCCTCTGAGGATAATTCGCCTTTTAAAGGATAATCCCAAGGGTCATCATTCATTGTGGGATAATCTTCGATATGTTTCACCATTCTTCCCCGTTCCAATACCAAGTTCTTTAAACCATTCTCACATAATTCTTTGGCAGCCCAGCCACCGCTAATACCTGTTCCTACAACAATGGCATCGTACTGTTCGTCTTGATTCATTTTCTAATTTCTTATGGTTTTCTGATGGTATTCCCTATATTTATGAATTCACATGGTCAAGAAAACCAAGGGAATAATTTCCTCTTTAAATATAGGGTTAAATTCTCAAAATTTATAAATTCAATAACTACTAGCAATATATAAAATGAAGACAATAAAAGGACCCGCGGTATTTTTGGCGCAATTCGTAGATAGTAAAGCCCCATTCAATTCCTTGGATGGAATGTGTAAGTGGGCGGCTGATTTAGGATATAAAGGAATTCAAATTCCTACTTGGGAAGGCTTTCTCATTGACCTTGATAAGGCTGCCGAAAGCCAGACTTATTGTGATGAATTGAAAGGGAAGGTTAATTCATACGGATTGGAAATCACAGAACTTTCCACACATCTTCAAGGTCAACTGGTCGCTGTTCATCCGGCCTATGATTTGATGTTCGATAATTTTGCCCCTGATGCCGTTAAGAATAACCCAAAGGCACGTACTGAGTGGGCGGTCGAAGTTGTGAAAAAAGCGGCAACGGCAAGTCGACGTTTGGGGATATCCGCTCACGCCACCTTTTCTGGCGCTTTACTTTGGCATACCTGGCATCCTTGGCCACAACGCCCAGCTGGTTTGGTGGAAATGGGCTTCGAAGAACTGGCCAAGCGTTGGATGCCTATTTTAAATCATTTCGATAAAGAAGGTGTTGATGTTTGTTATGAGATACACCCAGGAGAAGATTTACATGATGGCGATACTTTTGAACGGTTTTTAGCGGCAACAGGAAATCATAAGCGCGTAAACATACTGTATGACCCGAGCCATTTTGTACTTCAGCAGCTAGACTATATCGAATACATTGATCATTATCATGAATTTATAAAGTCATTCCATGTAAAGGATTCTGAATTCAACCCAACTGGAAAAAAAGGGGCTTTCGGTGGTTATAATGATTGGGGAGACCGTGCAGGTAGATATCGCTCTTTGGGCGACGGTCAAATTGACTTCAAGACCATTTTCTCGAAACTGACTCAATATGGCTGTGATGTTTGGGCGGTGATGGAGTGGGAATGCTGTATCAAAAGTCCGGAACAGGGCGCACGCGAAGGTGCCATATTCATTCAAGACCATATAATTGAGGCAACCGAGAAAACTTTTGATGATTTCGCTGGATCAGCGGTAGATAAGGATATGCTTCGAAAAATACTAGGGACTTAAAAAAGAGGGCGGTAATCAATTAGCAATATAGCCTGATAGTAAATTTCTAGTGAGAATGAAAGGAATATTAAAAATAATTTGAAAACAACAACCGATGAAAAATCTACTATTCACGGCACTTTTGACTATTCTAGTCATCGGGTGCAAGGAAAAAGCAAAGGAGGCAGAAGAAAAGACCACGGATGCAACAGCAATGACGGCAATGGAGATTCCTAAAGAGGAATGGAAAGTTCTTTTCGACGGCACTTCATTTGAGGGGTGGCATGAGTATTTACAGGAAGGCGTTTCCGAACATTGGAAAATAGAAGACGGTGCTATGGTTTTCTATCCTCCTAAAAATCCAAAAAAGGGAGAAAGCTATAACTTAATTTCCGACAAGGAGTATACCGATTTTGTCCTTTCGATAGAATGGCGGATAGCAGAAGCCGGCAATAGCGGTATTTTTTGGGGGATTAAAGAATTGCCTGAATTGGAACAACCCTACCATACCGGCCCAGAAATTCAGGTTTTGGATAACGACAAGCACCCCGATGGTAAAAATGGCACTAGTCATCAAGCTGGGGCTTTGTACGACATGGTTTCCCCTTCAGAAGATGTTACGAAACCTATTGGGGAATGGAATTTATGTGAGCTTACCATCAATCACAAAACGAATATGGGAATTGTGGTACTTAATGATGTGGAAGTTGTCAATTTTCCGGTGAACAATCCAGAATGGGGAGAAATGGTTTCGAAATCGAAGTTTGCTGATTGGGAGCATTTTGGCAAATACACTACGGGTAAGATCGGCGTACAAGATCATGGTGATGGGGTGGCATTTCGAAATATTAAAATAAAAGAACTATAAACAACCTTACACAACCAATAGCAATGAAAAAAATCCAGATTATCACGATACTATTTTCTCTGACACTTCTTTCCTGTCAAGAAAAAGCAAAAGAAGAAGTTTCCGAAACCATTACTACAGTGGAAGATGCCGTAATCATTCATGAAGAGTATACTAAACCAGAGCCGACGGAACCTGAGGGTACGGAATATTACGAGCCCAAAGTACCTGTGGTCGGACCAGCTACGGATGGTAAAATTCCAAGTGATGCTATTGTTCTTTTCGACGGAAGTTCTTTGGATGGATGGATGCATACCCAAGATAGTACGGCTGCCAAATGGCATTTGAACAATGACGGAAGTATGACCGTAGCAGATAAGACCGGAAACATTCGGACAAAACAAGAGTTTGGTGATATACAACTGCATATTGAATGGAGGTCGCCCCTACCCGTTCAACGAGAAGGCCAAAATAGGGGAAATAGCGGTATCTTTCTAGACGGCATATATGAAATACAGGTATTGGACAATAATGACAATGATACGTATGTAAATGGCCAAGTGGGTTCCATTTACAAACAAGGCCCTCCTTTGGCAATGGCTTCTGTGCCAACTGGGGAATGGAATGTTTATGACATTATATATCATGCACCCGAATTCAACCAAGAGGGTGGAAAAATCAAATCGGCTACCGTTACGGTTTTGCATAATGGTGTTCTTATCCAAGACCATACAGAAATTAAAGGAACTACACCCTATATCGGTTGGCCAAAAAATCCACCTCATGGTAAGGGTCCATTGATGCTTCAAGATCATGGTGACGACAGTCGGGTGAGCTATCGAAATATATGGGTACGCGAGTTGTAATAGAAAACATATTGAATTGCCCTACCTTTGCCAAAATCTAAATTGACCTTATGATTCAATCCATGACCGGCTTTGGAAAGCATGTGATACAGCTTCCCTCTAAGAAAATAACCGTTGAACTAAAATCGCTTAACAGTAAGAGCCTGGACTTGAATGCCCGTATGCCTCCTGCATATCGGGAAAAGGAATTAGAGCTTCGCAAGATCATCGCAAGTTCGTTGATTCGAGGTAAAGTCGATTTCGGACTTTATGTGGAATTTACAGGAGGTGAGACATCGGCCAAAGTAAATGAAGAAGCTGTACGGCACTATATGAAACAGTTTTCTTCAATCGCTGACGGAGATGATCTACGATTACTTGAAATGGCGATGCGTATGCCAGATGCTATGAAAACGGAACGTGAAGATATTGATGAAGAAGAATATGTTTCTATTCAATTAGCATTGAAAGAGGCCTTAAGCGAGATACATAACTTTCGTTCCGCAGAGGGACAAGTACTCGAAAAAGATTTTTTCAACCGAATAGAAACCCTTGAAAGCTTATTGGCAGCTGTCATTAAAATGGACCCCAGTCGACAGGCCACGATTCGTGAACGTCTTGAAAAGGCAGTTGCGGATATGAAAGCCGAAGTTGATGCCAATCGTTTTGAACAAGAGCTGATTTATTATTTAGAGAAGTACGATATCACTGAAGAGAAAGTCCGTTTAGCCAACCATCTTGATTACTTTTCGAAAACTTTGAAATCAGACGATTCAAATGGGAAGAAGCTCGCTTTTATTTCACAAGAAATTGGTAGAGAAATCAACACAATCGGTTCTAAGGCCAATTATGCGCCTATGCAACAACTAGTTGTTCAAATGAAGGACGAACTGGAAAAAATCAAGGAACAAATGTTGAACGTGCTCTGAAAATGGATACGCTTAGCACTAGTAGTAAACGGATCTTTTTACATATATCAAACACCGGTCATAATGCAATTAAGCCTGAACTTGAACTTGAACTTTTATGAAGGGAGGTAAGTTAATCATATTTTCAGCCCCGTCAGGCAGTGGAAAGACGACCCTAGTGAGATATCTTTTAGAACAACCTGAGTTGAACCTTGCCTTTTCGGTGTCGGCAACATCAAGACCGCGCAGGGGTAAGGAAAGAAATAAGGAGCATTATTATTTCATGACCGTTTCCGAATTCAAACAACATATCAAAAACGATGATTTTCTGGAATGGGAAGAAGTGTATCGCGATAATTTTTATGGGACTTTAAAGAGTGAAGTGAAACGTTTATGGGCAGAAGGCAAAAACGTGATTTTTGATATTGATGTAGTTGGTGGTTTGAGAATAAAGAAAAAATTTCCAAAAGAAACCCTAGCTGTCTTTGTTAAGCCACCAAGTGTTGACGAGTTGAAGATCAGACTTAAAAAACGAAGCACGGAGAGCGATGACAAAATAAATATGCGTATCGCAAAAGCATCCGTAGAGCTGGCTACAGCTCCTCAGTTCGATAAGGTGATAAAGAATTATGATTTGGATGTTGCTTTGAAAGAGGCATATAAGTTGGTTGCTGATTTTGTGAGCGCCCCAGCGCCCAAAGGGGAAGCGGAAGAAGGTTGATCCTCTACCGAGCAGGCAACATATAAAAATTTTATTCGTGAAGAAAGTAGGCTTATACTTTGGAACATTCAATCCTATTCATGTTGGGCATATGGTCATTGCAAATCATCTGGTTGAATTCTCCGACCTCGATGAGGTTTGGTTCGTGGTTACCCCTCAGAGTCCGTTTAAGACAAAAAAGACGCTTCTTGAGAATCACCATCGTTACCAAATGGTTTTCGAAGCGACAAAAGACTTTCCAAAGCTAAAACCTAGCAAGATAGAATTTGATTTGCCCCAACCCAATTATACGGTGGACACCCTGGTTCATTTAGAGGAGTTATACAGTGAAAAGAATAGTTTTTGCTTGATTATGGGAGAGGATAATCTCAAGGGTTTTCATAAATGGAAGAACTATGAAACTATTTTGGAGAATTATGAGCTATTCGTATATCCAAGAATAGCTGAAGGAAAAATGCCGAGTCAATTCGAAGGGCATTCAAAAATCTGCAAAGTAAATGCCCCCATTATGGAAATCTCATCAACATTCATCCGCAAGAATCATGCGCTGGGCAAAAACATAAGGCCAATGCTACCAGATCCAGTGTGGAACTATTTGGATGAGATGAATTTTTATCGGTAAATGTCTTAATCCATCTTTATGCTTCTAAATCTGATTTTTTGGTAATCATCAGTTTCATAGATGACACCTAAGGTAGTTTTATCAAGTTTGACCATATCCGAATAAGCGGAATGACCGTCGTGTACCTTGATAAACGGAGTCCAAGATTCTGATTCATCATAACTTACCATAATCATAAGATCTACTCTTTTTTCTCGATCGGAAGGCGTAGAAAATAGAATTGAATTTTCGCCTTCTTTGCGTTCTTCAGCCCATCTGAGAAGCGCTGATTGTACAATGGGGCTAGGGAAGTTATCTGACTCTATAATGGGTTTGGTAAATGAAAGTCCACCATCAACACTATAGGTTTCTCCTCTATTTTTCAGTTTGGAGCCACCTAAATGATCGCGTGTATTAACGTAGATTCGCCCATCAGTCAATTCGACAATAGTAGTTTCATTACTCCGTACGGCATCGGTCAAATTCGTATCGACCGCGCCAATATTCCAATTTTCGCCTTGGTCATCAGAATAAATCAGTGCCATGCAATATGCTTCATTTCCTTTTTCAATACTTATGGCGACCGGTGCGACCAGGCGGCCTCTGCTCGATTCATGTTTCAGTTCTATACCGTGAACCGGACCTATGGCATGCCAACGCCAATGGTTTCGTTTGACTTGTTGAGTGATTTCTTTGGGGCTCCGCCAGGTCAAGCCATCATCAGTAGACATGGTCAAATATGCTTTTCGCTCACGGTTTTTTGGATAATCGGTATGGAGAACATCATGTTCGCTTAATGAGGTGGTATTGAATAGAAGCACGATTTTATTCTCTGAGGCAACGTAGATAGGCACGGGGTTCTGAACTGCAAGGGTGTCTAGATCATAAAGAATTTTTAATTCTTCCCAAGTCGCTCCATTATTTAAAGACCTTCGATAGGTCAAATCAATATCGCCAAAATCGCTGGTGGAGTTTTTTCTTCCTTCGGCAAAGGCTATTAAGGCTGTATTTGATTTGATGATAGTAGGAATACGAAATGCATGATATGCTTTCAGGCCAGAGTAAAAAGGAGTAGAAACCCCTATGGAGTCCTTAGAAAGGTCTCTAAAGGGTCTTTTTGTCTGGTGCTGTGCATTGCCGTAAATTGTCGAAAGAAGAATAAAAAGGCCAACAAAGGCATTAGATTTTAGAGCGTCCATTCTTATAGTTGTATTTTGATGTATTTAGAATAATAGTCAGTTTTTAAAGAGCTCAATCCGTAAGAATCAATTCTTCGGCCCATTTAAGGGTATCCCTTAATTTATGAAAAATGGCAATCGGATTGTTAAGAAAAGTCTGTTCCATTTCAGCAATTTCAAGGTTCATTTCATCATAAGTTACAATGGCATAGCCCTTCAAATTATGGAACATCGCCTGTGTTTTAAAATGGGCAGTGGGATTAAAAGAATAGGAATTCACGCGATTTGAAATATATACTAAAGGTCTTGCATTGCCATCGTGCGCTTTGCCTAATTCCAATACTTGATAGGCCTTTTTAGAGGTAAAGGCATGGCCTTCATTCACTCCCGCAACAATATGATTTTTACAGAAGTAAAAGGAGCCTACTTCTAAATCGTGTCTTTTGATAAGTTCTATGTTCAGGCTTGAAGTCATATGCGAACCAATTGTACCGTCTTAAAATTATGGATTTCAATCGATAAATAGATTGAATAAAGCGACTTCTTGATCGGAAGTCGCTTCATAGGGGTGGATCATTTTACTTTTTTATCAAGCAGATTCCTTACTATCAAGAAATTGGATGTCTCTGGTATTTTTCTGCACGGCCACAGCGGCAAATAAGCTAAGGGTGAATGACATGGCATAGAACCCCTTTTCACTTAGCTCGAGATCAGCATTCCACAGCCCGATGACCAAAAGGGTAATCGATGCTATTGTAGTGAACCAGCTGATGCCATAATACATATCACTTACCTGAATGCCTTCTTGCCTATCTCTTACGCTTTTTTGTACGGATACCACAGAGAACAGGCCAAATAGAAGAATTGTAAAATAATAGCCTTTTTCGTTTAAGTCCATGTAGGCATTCCAAAGACCAATACAATAAGATACCATTCCTATTAAAACTGCCATCCAAGAGGCAGATACAAAGGCAGAAGTTGGTCTTCCACTGAATTCTTCGATTTTCTTGATTTCTTTTTGTTCATTAAAAACTGAATTTTCCATACTCATTTGATTTAGTGATTTCGATTAGAAAGGGCAAAGATGAGGACGATTGCTAATTGGCGAAATGCATAATATTAAAATAACTTATGATTAAATAAAGAATAAAATGACATTATATACTATATTCATTAATTTAAGGATTGAATAAACTTATGTTTTAATGAACGGAATAGTTTCAATATTAAGCGCTTTAACTCAAGAAGAGAAACAAGAATTTATATTGCAATTAAGGCGCAAAAACCGTAGGACCGATACGAAAAATGAAAAGCTTTTCAAGCTCATCGACGCTGGAAAAACCGCGGATTTAGATATAAAACTGTACGGAAAACCCGCTCGAAATTCATTTCATGCGCTATGCAAAAGATTGCAGGATAGTTTAGTTGATTTTGTTGCAAGCAAGAGCTTTGCCGGAGAAACATCAGAAGAACTGGAAATCCTTAAACTGCTTTTGGCAAGTCGTATCTTCTTTGAGAAGAAATTGAATAAACTTGCGTTTAAAACGTTGGAAAAGGCGGAGCGGATGGCAGTACCTTTGAATTTGTATGCCATTCTCAATGAGGTTTATCATACTAAAATTCAATATGCACATTTGAACACGAATTGGTTGCTAGAAGAAATCATTGATGCATCCGAAACGAATATGGGGTTATACCAACAAGAGTTTCAATTGAATCGGGCCTATGCGGTTATAAAGGGGAGATTAAAAGAAATCGGAGATGCTTCGGTTAGGGATATTGTTCAAGGTACTTTTTCAGAATTCCGTATAGAAGTGAATGAGGCCCTGACCTATAGGTCATTATTCCAATTAATGGAGATAACGTCTTCGGCGGCAAAACTGGAAAGTGATTACTATTCCATTTCTCCATTTATGTTGGAATTATATGGAATAGTGAACAAAAAAAGCAACCTAAGAAACAAACATCGATATTACTACTTAAGCATTTTAAATTTATTGGCCATTACGCAGTTTAGAAATAAAAAATTCGATGCTTCGATGAAATTCGCTAAGGAAATGGAGCTTGAGATTCAAAATGGTGAAAGTGCTTATAGAAAGCGATTTTTAGAAAAGCTAACCATTCTTAAAGCCTTGAATTACAATTATACCGGCCAACACCAAAAAGCAATTGGCTTACTTATGGCTTTTAAGAACGATTCTTTAGATGTAAAGCTGCTCATTACCATGTGTCTTTTTCAGCAAAATGATTTTTCAGAAGCCTACCGGATTATTAAAAAATTGAATCACAGCGATACATGGTACGAGAAAAAAATGGGATGGATTTGGGTGGTAAAAAAGAACCTCATCGAGATACTACTACTCACTGAATTGGATAAGTTAGACCTTGTCCTTCTCCGTTTACAGCAATTTAAGCGAAAATTCTCAAAACAACTTCAGGCTAAGGGTGAAGAACGGGTATTGACCTTTGTAAAATTGATAAGTAGTTATTATGAAAAGCCTGGGCAGGTTCTTTCTCAAGAATTCAAGGAAAGTGTTGAAAATTCATTTGATTGGTTGGGTGCCGCACAAGAAGATATTTTTGTGATGAGCTTTTATGCTTGGCTAAAGGCAAAAATGGAAGATGAAAATATATATGGGGTGACTTTAAAACTCGTCGGACAACGATAGCTAGGATTAAGATTTAGTTTGCTGATGCAAAAACGCTTCGGCCCATAGCATGGTAGCATCGAAATTATCAAACACGCCGATGGGCTTTTTAATAAATAGGCGTTCCAAATTGGCCAACAGGCGTCTTCTTTTGTTTTGTGCTACAACACCAAATGCCTTGAAATTTGGAAATAAATCCGGCACCCTGTTATAACCAACGAAAGCCATTTTTATATAAAAAAAATGGATATCAACTTTTCGTTATATGCTATAATTCGATTGTTTGGTGGATATGAATTCTGTCAAAAAATAACTATTAGGTGCGAGAAATCAAGCTTGGGTCATGAAGATTTAGCGATAATCTCTTCGGCCCATTCAAAAGCTTTTTCCAAATCATCAAAAACCCGAATGGGCTTTTTTATAAAAAGCTTTTCCAAAACGGCTAACATGCGCCTCTGCTTATTTTGAGAAACTATAGCGTACGCTTTAAGATTCGGAAACAGTTTTAGGGCCTCGTAATACCCTAATGGATCAATGGAGTACGAGTGAATACGGTTGGATATGTATACAAATGGGACATCGTTTCCATAAACCCCTTCTGCAATGCGCAACATGTCCGCAATATTTTCAAAAGACACATGGGTACCCTCGCTAACTTCTGCAATCGAGATGTTATTGTAAAACACAAATCTACCGAGATCGAGTTTATGCTCCGCTAGTGGTTTTTGTTTTAATTCAGCTATCGCGTCCATTCCGAAGTGTGATACATACAATATATCAAATAAACCTGGAATACCATCAAGGGCGAACTTCGAGTTATTGGCTACTTGTTAACGAGCATTTTTTTGGCAGAAGATCGATTTCTAGTCGTTGCTATCAAAAAAAAGTCACTTCATAATCGAAATCTTTCATTTCATTACCAATACCTACGTTTTCAAGGGTCACTTTAAAAGAGGTGTCTTCGGTTAACGAATTGCTATTAATCGAAGGCACCCATACGATTGTTCTGTCACCATATGCATTGTCAAGCGCTTCAATTGATAATGCTACAGTTTGATTATTCTGGTCTTTCATCGTTATGCCTGTCTCTTATACACA
>JARFRH010000317.1 GCA_029287355.1 Maribacter sp.
TGGGCGCTGAGTGAACTTACACTCTTGATGCGTAAACTAACTTTTTGAATGAGTTTCCAAGTTGAATTCTACATAACTAATGTAATGAATTCTTAGTTTACTTCTACTCGTACCCCTTCAGAATGACTACTAAATTCCGGAGCATACATGCTTTGAATGGTTGTAATGCCGTTGCTGAAATTGCCCGCATTATTTAAGCGGACATCATATTCAAAGACATAAACCCCTTTCGGTAGATAGTCAAAAAAGAAATTCGTGCTAGCATCTTTGGTCGCTTCGTAGTAGCCTAATCCGTCTTGCCATTTGTATCTTGAGATAACGTTTACCGGCTCAAAACCAGCAGCACGCATATCTTTCATATGAACGAATTCCATTGGGCGGTCAGCTCGAAGTTCAATACGTACACGAACCAGATCCCCAACTGCCAAAGGGGTGCTGGAAACGATTTCTGAAATTTCTTCTCCTGTATCCGTATTCTTTTTAAGAAATAATTGCTTCTTTAATTTCAAAGGGGTCTCTGCTGAACTAATCTTATCCAAATCCTCAAAATACTGCCAGTATAATGCTCCCCAAGCGATACCATCTCCTTTCTTGGAAATTTGTACATCCGCCATTTTAGATTTTACTTCGGCACCATTCCATGCCGTTTTATAATACCCTGTTCCTGCCTCGACTTTTACATTCTTCAGTTTGGTAGGTTCGATTTTTTCCCCTCCGATCAAAATTTCTACAGCATCGGTTACAGCTAACCAATCACTACCTTGGAGCAGTAAAGCATAAACGGCTTCGGTGGTTGCTTTAGTCGTTTTCCATTGATTGGTCTGTTTGTTTTTCAACAACCAAATTTTGAGATTGTCAATGGTTTCAATTTGCTTTGGATGGATTTCAGAAAACGCTTCTATCAATAAAGCCTGTGTTTCAATTGGTGCTTGATACCAATGCCATGAGCTGGTATTTTCTTTCCAATACATTCCAAGTTTTTCGGAAGTAATGCTATTCTCCTCTAATGCTCGTAGTATTTTTACGGAAGTTTTCTCATCAGTATTACGATGCAGAATCAAGGCCAACAGCCCTTGGGAGTATAAGCCTTTGTTTTTCCAGTACTTCTGTGCTTGGCCCATGTAATATGCTTGGATGTCAATAACCTTTTTAGATGTTTTGAACTCCTTGAAAAGGCTGCGCATGTACAAGTAATGAATCTGAGTATGACTCAAATGGTCGTCGTTAATATTTGAAGCATATCGCTTCATTAGATTGTATTCTTTGACGAACTCATTATCCAGATACTTCATGGCATTTTGAACCATATTACCATTTTGCGCTTCGACTGGGCTCAGCGTGACATTAAGTTTTTTTAGATGCCCTAATCCGGCAATAATATGTTGGGTTACAAAACGACTATCAGGGCCTCCATTGAACCATGGCCATGCCCCTGAACTTTTCTGATTTTGCTTTAATTTGTTCAGTGCAATTGCTCGCTCGCTCTTCATTTTATTCAAATTGAATAAAAGCGCGATGCGTTTTTTCTGCTCGGTTTCCGATTGTGCATCCCGTAACCAGGGAGTTTCTTGAATCAAAAGCGATTTCAATTCTTGATTCTTTTCCAAATTACTCACCAAGGCATCTGAATTAGCCCATTGCTCAAAAACTTCCTGAATTCTAGGATTGCTGTTTGCAATATGAGTGGCTAAAGTATTTGCATAATATTTCGAAAAGGTCTGCTCATTACACTCATAGGGGTATTCCATCAAATAGGGGAGTGCCTGCACCGCATACCAGGCGGGATTGCTCGTCATTTCCAAAGTCAACTTATGGTGCTTTATAGTCGTCGAATTTGTCGTTTTCAACTTATCTAAAGTGAACGATTTTGTCTGATTGCTTCGGACCCACATAGGTAAAGTTTCCGTAACCAACATTCTATTGGTCAATACAGGAAGTATACGCTGCTCTCCGTCGCTAAAGTCACCAGCTTGGGCAATCACTTTATACTGCACTGCTTGAATATCGGCCGGAATTTTCAATCGCCATCTTACTTCTGTGTTACCCATGGAATCGACCTTAAAGGACCTGATATTATCGAGATTTGGGTTTTCTCCCTCGGCAGCAATCAACAATTGGTTAGAAATGGAAGATCCAGATATTCCATCGACCAATTCCAACCTGGCTTGACCCGAAAGTGCTTTTTCGGTTAGGTTGGCAATTTTGGAGCTGATGACAATCTCATCACCCTCCCGTAAAAAACGAGGTGCGTTTGGTATGACCATCAATTCTTTTTGGGTAACGGTCTGTAAGCCTAAGTAAGCGCTTTCCAAGTTCTTGGTATGTGCCAATAACTGCAAATTCCATCTGGTTAAGGCCTCGGGCGTAGTAAAACGAAACGAAACGTTTCCTGCTACATCCGTCAATAATTGGGGAAAAAAGAAAGCGGTTTCTTGCAGATTTTTACGTATGTGAACTTCTCCGGATATACCCTCATAATCTTCTTCTTGTCTACTTGCAGCTGATTCTTGCTTGTTGAGCTCGGAACCAATTTTCTTAACATATTCTGAGGCAACACCAGATGCCTGACCGGCCACCATTTCCTCTAACTCCATATCATCCCGGATGTTCATGTCCGCTGAAACCATTGGGGCGGGCGCACCTTCCCTTTTCATCATTCTGGACCTCCTTACACTATAATACCCGCCATTTCCAAAATAGAGTCCAAACCAATTGAAGGAATCGAAGTTTGGATTGCTGAAGCCATATGATGGGTTATCTTGATAGGTATTGAAAGAACTTGTCATAAAGCAACGATAGGCATTCGTGCGCCTATTCGAATAATAGGTGGGCTTAATCAACGGACTGAAGCCCCAATAATGTTCTCTGAACCTATCAAGTGAGGCATCGTACATGCTGGCAAGTAGCTCTGCTGCAACTTTATCACCTTTCGGACCTTTGATTTTAAAAGACCAAGTCTCATCGGTGCCTGGCTGTAATTTGTCTCGAAAGGTCATCGTCTCGATTTGCAAATCGGTACTAGGGTAGGGCACTTGAATGTTTATAGCCCCTGCATGAAAATAGTTGTAAACCGCATAGCTATATGAAATGGCGAACCCACCTAAATCTTCAGTATTTATAGGTACTGTAAAGCGCTCCGAATTTCTATTCAAGCGAATGATCTTGGTATCGATTACCTTTCGGTTCTTTTCGATAGAGACAGTCACATTGACATCCTCCGCATTCGATAGTAAGGTTACTTTTACCTGGTCGCCAAGGGCATAGCTGATCTTGTCCGTTTTGATTTGGAACAATTGATTATCCGCCAATTTTTTGTCGTTATAACTGAACAAGGTAGTTTCTAATACATCTTTGACCTCTTTACCGAATTTGTCTTTGGTCGCCAATTCAAGAATGTATTTTCCTGATGGCCATTGCTTGATTTTACCCAAGGCGAGTTCTTTTGATTTATCCGTATCGAAATCTGATTGCCAGACGAGCGCTCCTTTTTCCCAAGTCGCGGAGTCATGTTCATTACTGAACGCATCGTGTGGGAATAGCTTCTTGAATTCCTCCTTGGTAAAGCCTGCATAATCCGGTGCGGCCCACATGCGGGGTCGTAATACGGATTCGGGAGCTTTAAGCTTGTACATTTTAACGGTCCCTTTTGCAGGCACGAATTGTCCGTTAAGGTTGTTCGTCGAAATGTGTAATTTTGGTTTTCCTAGACTTTTGTCGAGTGGATTCTCCAATAGCATATTTGCGGTCAACGTATGATAGCCGACTGTGACAAAAGTAGTAGTGCTATGTGTTTCACCATTGATATCGGTAACATCTGCCGTTACCTCGTAATTAAAAGTGGGTAAATTCTTTTTGTCAGTACTATTGTCCGGTATCGCTTTAAAGTTTATGGCATACTTGCCTGAGCCATCCGTTTTGGTTTCTCCACGGGCGATTTCTTGAGGAGTGGTATTTCGAAAGGGATACCTCCAGTAGTACCATCTCGGGTAGTACACTGATCGTTTGACGTGATAGGTAACTTTAGCGTCTGTAATAGTGCTTCCCGCATAAGCTGTAGCCGTTCCGTTTACGGTTACACTATCGTTCACTTTGTAGCTTTCCGTAATCGGTTCAAAAGAAGTCTCGAATTTCGGACGCTTGTATTCTTCGACCGAGAAGGTGGTATACCCATTTAAATTATACGCTTCCGAAAGTACCTTCATCGAAAACTGACCGGTGATTCCGTTGTTTGGCAATATGAATTCCCCCGAAAAAGAACCGTATTCATTGGTTTTGTAATCCGCTGCTTCTACAACTTGGCCATTGACATCTTTCACTTGAACGGAAACCTTGGTGTTCTCTAAAAGTGAAGGACTTTCTTTGGAACTTTTTAGTGCAATTCCTTTAAAGTATAGTGGTTGTCCAGGTCTGTAAATGCTCCTGTCCGTAAATAGAAAACAGGAATAGGAAGCCCTTGGGGCTGTTTGGTCATAACCTCTATAAATGTAATAATCCCTATAATAGGCCGTATCTTTTTCATGTACAATGGTTATACTAACGTCGCTCCATTCTTTTTCAGCTCTTTCGATGGATATGGTTCCTGTACTGTCGGAAATGAAAGTTTTACTCAATCGCTTTCCATCATAATTCAGACGATATCGAAAAGTTAATTTTGCACCAACAACGGGTTTTCCATTGTTTCTATCCACCACTTGAAAGTCTTGATGGGTATCGGTTTGCGTTTCAGCCAAAGCCAGATTGGTGGCTTGAACCTCAGTGAAGGAAAAGGTTTTGTCGGTTTTGTCTTTCGGCTCGGCTAAGATTATATATTGCCCATTACCCAATGGTGGCATTACTATTTCCGTGCTGTGAGTTTGGAAATCCTTCTCATTATTTAATGAAGCTTCCCAGGTTTTCACAATCGATAATTTCTTGATGAAGGCCAGTTTCTTTTCCTTGGGATATGCCTCTTCAAGGGCATTCCATTGTTTATGCGTGATTCGGTGCGCAGTCAATTGTACCCCATCATAATTTTTATACTTCACCAGCAATCGGGATGTCTGATTTATTGGGATATGTCTTTCGGTAGTCAATTGCAAGCTTTTCGCTAGAATTTGATACTTGAGTGCCTTACACTTTTCAACTCCCCTGCTATTTGGATTTCCTTTCAGCACCTCCTCACATAATTGAAGTGCTTCTTTATTTTTCCACCGATGCACCTCATTGATTTTGGGTTGATAAGTGCTTCCTTGTTGTACTAGTAAAGCGGCAATCTCGTAGTTGTATAAATCGGAAGCTGTAGTTCCGTTTCCTATCGTTGCCGCATTTTGAAGTGCCTCTAAATAATGCTGGTCTTTATTTTCGAAAATGGCATTTTGATAAACGAAACGAAGGCGTTGAATATTTACTTCGGCAAAGGTGTACGGCCGTGTCGATGGTAAGTGCAGCGTTAAAAGTTTCTGATAAATGCATAACGCCTTGGCTTGTAAAGCGGTTGGGTCTGTTGTGGAAATATTCAATTGTGTGAATGAATACCCATCACATAAAAGTTCAGGGTCGTCTATTTCGAACTTGTCCGCAGGTCTGGTAATTTTGTTTTCACTAGTGCCATAATAAGCAAGGGCATTTTGTGCCAAGAGGTCGAAAAGTGTCGGGCGGTATTCCTTGGAGCCTTTTTGTTGATGTAAAATCACATCAAAATCAGATGCAAGGGTTTGTTTCAATTCCATCTCATTTTGCAGAGAAGCATCAAAATGAAGGGTGATTTCCTTGAAAAGGGTGGTTAAGTCCCATGTTCTAAAATCGACGGAATCTATCTTTACTTCCGTTTTTGTTCGATTATAGAATTGATACCTATTTTGTTGAAAAAATCGCCAATACAAATTCGCTAAATAGCTCTCTAAAACATGCTTGGTAGGAAATTCAGCTTTCTTGATTTCATTTTTAAAATCATTCACGATTTTCAATTGGGCATCTTCCTCCAAAGTCATTGCATATTTTGAGGTGTACAGCAATGCCTTCACAATTTGAGGCGAATTATTTTCGTTTTTAGCCTTATCGGAAATGGCGGTCACCACTTTTAAGGCAGATTTCGTCAAAGCATCTTTCTCAAGCTTTTCGACCTGTTTCCATAGCATTTCAAATGAATCATTATTTTTTTGCGATTGTGCCATTTGAGAAAATAGTAGTATCGTTATAAGTGTTACAATATGTTTCATTACTTAATGATTAAACTACACGCCACAAATAGATCGGTTTTGCTCTACTTGGCGTATATAATTTCAAAGTTACATACAAAGATTTGGCCAAAACCCCCTGAAAACAATGAAAAGTGAGGGAAAGGGTATTTTGGGTTAGGGAAACTATGATATGGGCTCCTTCCCTTTGACATGGCATGGTGGCTTGCCCACTTTTTCGTGGGCAAGAGAGAAGGGATGGATAGCCCAAGCAAATGCGGGATAAAATGAACTTGGGTCTGAAGTGCGTGTGTGTTTGGGCATTCAACCCCTCCGATTTCCCATACCAAGATTTGCCTTCGCTTCAACTCGCCCGCAGCTATCGCCGTCTCGCCTCTCGCCTGAAGGGAGGAGTCGTTCACTGTAATTATCAACCTTTAGTTTTAAAATGGCTAGAGACTTTTAAGCAATCCCCCGTCAATCGGAATTTGTGTGCCCGTAATAAAAGCCGCATTATCGGAAGCTAAGAAGGCCGCTAGATAACCGTATTCCTTAGGGTCCCCAATACGTTTTAGGGGCACTTTTGATTTCATATCCGCCAAGACTTCGTCTTCCGATATTCCTAATTGTTCCGCTTTTTTTGCATTCAATTGAGCAATCCGTTCTGTATCAAAATAGCCCGTCAAAATACTATTTACGGTAATTTGTTTGTCGCCTACATCAGTGGCCAAAGACTTTGCCCAAGTAACCAAACTCGCTCGAATTGAATTTGACAATGCCAAGTAAGACAAAGGTTCTTTTACCGAAATGGAAGCGACATTGATTACACGTCCCCATCGGTTATTCATCATATGGGATAAGGCAAGTTCAGTCGTAAAAACTACGGTTTTGAAAAGAAGATTAAAGGCATCTTGGTAATCTTCTACATTTTTTTCGAGTGCATTTCCTGCTGACGGCCCTTGGGTATTGTTGACTAAAATATCTACGGAATTGGATTCGAAATACTTCGAAATGCTTTTTTTATATCCCTCATAATCGGAAAAGTCAACGACCAAATACTGATGTGATTGCCCTTCTGAAGTAGATAAACTAGCTAAAACCGCTCTAAGCTTATCCTCATTTCTGGCCATTAGGGTGACACTAGCGCCACTTGATGCTAATTGCAGGGCAATGGCCTTTCCAATACCCCCACTACTTCCTCCAACTAATGCCTTTTTTCCTTCTAATGAAATCTTCATAATATATATTTTACCGTCAACCAACTTCTACTTGTATTCGTCTCTAGCCGGACCAAAAAAATCCATTAGTTTACATGGAATCAATGCTTTTCCACTTTGGGACAAGTTTGATGCATTTGGCACAATATCTTCTGGATGATAAACCTTGGTTTCTCCATCCAAAGTAAATTAAAATCCCCTTCAATGACATGCATGATTTGTTCATGTATATGATGCTGTTCTGGAACGACCGCATTTTTTTCAACATCCCCAGAAACCAGCGTTATTTTTTCAGTGTGTACTAGTTTGCCATGATATCCTGACATGATTTCTTTAGTGGGGATATTGGAAAGATTTAGCATCATAAAACTTGATTTGTTGTCTAAGATAATTATAAAGTCGCGGTTTTCGTTGCTGAATGCAATTCCTATCTTTGACAACTAAATTAACCTCATGAAAATCCATTTTATCGCTATTGGTGGAAGTGCCATGCACAACTTGGCCCTAGCCCTTGCACATAAGGGGTATGCCATAACAGGTAGTGACGATGTCATTTTTGAACCTTCTAAAAGTAGACTAGAAAAGAAAGGTCTTTTGCCTGAAACTTTTGGATGGTTTCCTGAAAAAATACATCGTGATTTGGATGCGGTTATTTTAGGAATGCACGCCAAACCGGATAATCCAGAACTATTAAAAGCTCAAGAGCTCGGGGTTACGATGTATTCCTATCCAGAATTCTTATATGAGCAATCGAAAAATAAAACCAGAGTTGTCATTGGGGGTAGTCATGGCAAGACCACGATTACCTCGATGATCCTACATGTGTTGAATTATCATGACCGAGAAGTAGATTTTATGGTGGGTGCCCAATTGGAAGGCTTTGAGCGTATGGTACATTTGACAGAAGAAAATGATTTCATTGTTTTGGAGGGAGATGAATATTTGTCATCCCCCGTTGATAGAAGGCCTAAATTCCATTTGTATCAACCTAATATCGCTTTATTGAGTGGTATCGCTTGGGACCATATCAACGTTTTTCCAAGCTTTGAGAATTATGTGGAGCAATTTCAAATTTTTGTCGATAGTATAGTAAAAGGTGGAAGCATCACCTATAACGAAGAAGACTTAGAAGTTAAAAAAGTAGTTGAGGCTTCAGAAAATACTATTCGGAGGTTACCCTATCAAACTCCAGAATATACGGTTGATAATGGTCAAACGCTTTTAGTAACACCTGAAGGCCCCATGCCGATAGAAGTTTTCGGAAAACACAATCTAAGCAACCTAGCAGGTGCCAAATGGATTTGTCAGAACATGGGCATCGACGAAGATGATTTCTATGAGGCTATTGCTACATTCAAAGGCGCTTCAAAACGTTTGGAGAAGATAGCCGAAGGAAAAAACAATGTTGCTTATAAAGATTTTGCACACTCGCCGAGTAAGGTGGCCGCAACTACCAAGGCCGTTAAAGAACAATATCCGAATAGAACATTGATAGCCTGTTTGGAATTGCACACCTATAGTAGTTTCAATCCTGAATTTTTAAAAGAATATAAAGGTGCTTTGGATGCCGCAGATGTTCCAGTAGTGTTTTATTTGCCCGAGTCAGTGGCAATCAAGAAATTGGAAGCTGTAAGTGCCGAACAAATTAGGGATGCTTTTGAGCGTGATGACCTGGAAATCCAGACAAATGCCGATAAATTCAAGGACTTTGTTTTTAGCCAGAATTTTGATAACTCGGTCTTGCTCCTAATGAGTTCAGGTAACTATGGAGGACTTGATTTAGAAGCGTTAAAAGTAGCTATTGAATCTTAAGGTGTTGATTATGAGCTGAATTTTTGTCAGGCGATTTGCTTTTGGAATGCCTTTTGACCAAAGATTGCCATGCGAACAGTACGAAAACCGATAGTTCTAAGGATGGGTAGATTTGTTAGGCAAAAGACTTCCCTTCTTTTAATGGCCTTCATGCTGGGCATGTCAAATGTGATTTTAGAAGAAGATAGGTCTGTACATGATACGAGGGCTAAAATTGAGCATCAAGAAATTCAATCTGAAGACGATAAGCCACTAAACCCCAAATTGGGTCAAATGATGATCTAAATGTTTGAACTGTACTTTCCCCCACTGCTCTGGGGTAAGTTTTCCGAATAAAGGATGTGGATTCCATTCCGATCTTGACCGACAAGCATAAAAGTCATTTACCAATTGTTTCAATTTCGTTTTTTCCGTAGTCAAGTCTTTTTCTTCTTTTGCCCTTAAGGCAGGAGAGGTGGGTAAATTTTTTCTCCACGGCTTATCGTTGTACATTGCTTTTTTGAAAAAAACCCGAACAAATAGGTTGCCATTTCCCTTGTGCTTATTATCCACGCCTATTTTTATTGGAAACTGACAATGCCAAGCCATTTGGCCCGCTGTCATTTTACCCCATTGCCGTTCTGATTTTTCATTTAGGGCATCAATTCGCAAAAGTACTTCTTGATAAGTTGCATCTTCGAAAAGTGATTTCATTGAAGGATTGTTCTTGGGCTAATTTACAACAAAATAAGTACTTGAACTTCTAGACTTTTGGTTCAATTCGTTTCAATTACTTATTTTTAGAATATGCATGAAAAACCAACATCACTTTCCATTAAATTCTGGTCAGACGATGACAAGCCAAGAGAGAAATTGGTGCAAAAGGGGCGATCTGTTTTATCGGATGCGGAACTCATCGCCATTTTAATAGGTTCTGGTAGTAGAAATGAGAGTGCCGTTAAACTTTCTAAACGCATTCTCGCATCGGCCAATCATAATCTTAACGAGCTTGGTAAACTTAGCATCAAACAGTTGATGCAATTCAAGGGTATAGGGGAAGCTAAGGCCGTGACGATTGCTGCGGCTTTAGAAATTGGGAGACGTAGAAGGGGAGAAGAAGCACAAAAAATCACTAAAGTCACAAGCAGCAAAAGTGTTTATGAACTCCTACAACCAAAACTAGGAGATTTGCAGCATGAAGAATTCTGGATTGTCTACTTGAACAACTCCAACAAAGTACTTCAAACCACGCAGCTGAGTAAAGGAGGCATTACGGGAACATTGGTAGATGTGCGTTTGGTCATGCGCCAGGCATTAGAATTGGGTTCGGTCGCTTTGATACTGGCGCACAACCATCCATCAGGTACGCTTAAACCAAGTAATGCGGATAAACAGATTACCCAAAAATTGAAATCTGCAGCCCAAGCACTTGACTTAAAGGTTCTCGACCACTTGATTATTACCCAGGAAGCATATTTCAGTTTTGCCGATGAGCAAATTCTTTGAGTTTGCTACAATAATTCCTTTGCATTTGATGAAGTTTCAGAGTCAATATAACAGAGATTGCCACGCCTTTGGAAATTGGAATTCGTATTTTTGAAGTTTGAAGATTTATGTTGCTTATCTATACTCATAAAATAACGCCGCGCTTCAGTTATAT
>JARFRH010000238.1 GCA_029287355.1 Maribacter sp.
AGGTGACCAATTGTACCTCTTGTAGATTGCTACCTGTATCGAATTGTATCGCGTCGGTATTCAAAAATTCAAGTTGATTTGTTTGGGAAACATCAAAAGTAGATTCAATGAAGATAAAAAGACTATCCCTGGCCAATATGGGAATATTTTCGAACTCTTTTCCTGCCTCTCCGTCGACATTCAATCGATAGCTGCTCATTTGACCTTGGGATAGTCGTATGACTGGAATTTCAACATCATCTCGAGTTCTGTTATAAACTTTCAAAGTACGGGTACTACTGCCTATAGTGCTGAACACGGTGTCTAAAAATACCGTGTCTTTTGAAAACTCAAGATTACCGGAGCTTTGGGCATATTCCAAATCTTTTCTACATGAACTCCAAAGGATCACTATTAGAAGTAGCGGTATGAGATTTAGATAAAAACGCATTTTTTGAAGTTAAGGGGTATTAAAGTTCAAGCACAAAAATCAAGTTCAAATTCAAAAAAGGTATTGTCTTGTGTCAAATTTTTCACTGCCAATTGTTTAGTGTTACGCCTTCTTTGAAAAAACACTTTTGATTTCATCGGATATTCTTGTGGGTCTCAAGGTCTCTTTGTTTAAAAGACACCACTCGGTTTTTGAACGTAATAATAGAAGATTTGTTTTAGCCGCATACATTTCCACGATGCGCACTGAAGTTGCACCTCGGCTTTGATCAATATGGGTGCATACTTTTATGAGATCACCTAAAACCGCTGCACTTTTATAAGTTATGTTGTGGTTCATGACCACCCAAACTACAGCATTTTGTACTTTTAGTGGCGCGGTACTTTGCCAGTGCTCTTTTGATATGTCTTGAATCCATTGTACGTAACGCACATTATTTACGTGATTTAAATCGTCAAGATCATCTTCTGAAACCCTTATGGTTTTTTCGAAATACTCCATGATCTTAGCGCTTATTTCTTGATAATATTGACTTCGAACATTTTGTCCCAATCCTTTCCTGTGACAAAAAATGTTTTTCGGGTCGGGTGGTAGGCGATACCATTAAGCACATTATCCGTATCACTCCAGTTTTCATCTTTGTTAATTTTAGCGCTCAAGCCTCTAAAATTTACTACTCCTTCAATAGCACCACTTTCAGCATTGATGATCATCATGCTTGGTTTTTGGTAGACATTGGCATAGATTTTCCCATCGACGTATTCCAATTCATTGGCCTTATTAAAGATCGATTTGTCCGTCACGATTTCTATATAGTTCTCTTCTTTTAGGGTTTCCGGATTCAACAACCATATTTTTTCAGTACCATCGCTTTTATATATTTTACTACCATCATTAGTTAGGCCCCAGCCTTCAGTGCTTTCGCCATACTGAAATTCACCTATCTTCTTAAAACCCTTTAAATCGTATATAAAACCAATTCCGCTTTGCCAACTCAATTGATATATTTTACCATTTAAAATGGTAATACCTTCTCCAAAAATAGTATTGTCCAAATCAATTTGATTTAATGATTTTCCAGTTTTAAAATCAACCTTTCTTAAAAAGGAACGGCCTTTCTTTCCGGTGCCTTCATATAGCGTGTCATTATGAAACTCAAGACCTTGTGTATAGGCTTTGTTGTCATGTGGATACTCCTTGACGATTTCATAGGTATATAGCTCAGGTGCACTCGCGGCAAGCACTTTAATTCCTTTTGTAATATCGGTTGCGGTATCATCATAAGAGACACGAGCCTTCAATGTTTTGCTACCTAGTTTGGGAATGTCCAAAATTACTTTTCCGTCTTTTTGGGTTAACTCCATACCATCGATGGAATACACTACAGCATTGATTTTTTTGTCTGCCTTATTTTTTATGGAAACATCAATGCTTTGATTTTGCTGAAAGCTATTTCCTTTGGTTTGTATTTCGAAGAGAAGTGCTTTTTTTTCCCCGCCACATGCAGCAAGTAGAAATATGAGAAAAGTATAGCTAAAAGATTTCATGAATTATGTTTGAGTTATTATTGTCACTCCCTGTTAGGCAACCTTTGTTGACTGTAAAAATATCTTATATATGCCAAATCAACTTATGTGCTAAATTAAGAATGTAAAAAGGAATGCGAAAAGGATTGTGAAAGATTTAAAACACCGTATCTTTGCATTGGGCAAGTCCTACACGACCAGCTCCCATAGAACCCCCCAGGGCGGGAACGCAGCAAGGGTATATGGTTGTAGCGGTGCGATGTAGGTAGCTTGCCTTTTTTTGTACCCAAAACTTTGGGTTTTAAGAATTGCTTTCTTGCAAATGACTTCAACATATAATTTTCATAGCATACCATTTATCGTTAATTTGTGAAGGTTATGATACAAAAAACAGTTCTCATTACAGGTGGTTCTTCTGGTATCGGAAAATCAATTGGACTTTACTTAGTTGCCAAGGGTTATACTGTTTATGGAACTACGCGTTCTTTGACAAGGCATACCAATTTTACAAGCTACCCACTTTTGGAAATGGATGTGCGTAATCTTGAATCTGTCCGTAAAGCGATTGCGAAATTGCTTCAAAAAGAAGGGCGTATAGACGTGTTGATCAATAATGCAGGAGTAGGAATCACCGGACCTATTGAGGAAACGCCTCATCAGGAAATTTTGGGGGCATTCGATACTAATTTCAATGGACCACTTCACGTCATTAAGGCAGTTTTACCTCAAATGCGTAAACAAAAGGCCGGGCTCATCATCAATATTACTTCACTTGCGGGTTATATGGGGTTGCCCTATCGAGGAATTTATTCTGCCACAAAAAGCGCTTTGGAAGTGATTACCGAAGCATTGCGAATGGAGGTTAAAGATTTTGGAGTGCATATTGCAAATTTAGCTCCAGGTGATTTCGCGACCAATATTGCGGCTGGTAGATACCATTCACCAGTTGTGGAAAATTCTCCCTATAATGAAGCCTATAGTTCCACATTGCAACAAATAAATCAAGGGGTCAATAGTGGCGAAGATCCCATTATCGTGGCAAAAGCAGTTTTAAAAATTATAACTTCAAAACGCCCCAGGGTTCATTATAAGGTTGGAACGTTTACCCAAAGATTTTCACTTGTTTTAAAGGCGATATTACCTGACAAAGTATTTGAGAAAATGATATTGAACCATTATAAGTTGTAATTTCGCCAACTAGGATATTTTTTTTCAAAGTACTTTTTTAATATAAATAGCTAACAATATGAAATTTTTTATCGACACGGCCAATTTGGAGCAGATACAAGAAGCACAGGCATTGGGAGTTCTGGATGGAGTGACCACCAATCCTTCTTTAATGGCCAAAGAAGGAATTACAGGAAGAAACAATATTTTGAAACACTACGTTGACATATGTAACATTGTAGAAGGTGATGTCTCGGCAGAAGTTATTGCCACCGAATTCGAAGCGATGGTAAAAGAAGGGGAGGAGCTTGCTGAATTACATGATCAAATTGTCGTCAAGGTGCCTATGATAAAAGATGGAATAAAAGCGTTGAAGTATTTTTCAGATAAAGGTATCCGTACCAACTGTACGTTGGTTTTTTCAGTAGGACAGGCCTTATTGGCCGCAAAAGCTGGAGCGACTTATGTTTCGCCATTTATTGGTAGACTTGATGATATCTCTACCGATGGACTCAATTTAATTGCTGAAATCAGACATATCTACGATAATTACGCTTTTGAAACACAAATTTTGGCCGCTTCAATAAGACATACTATGCATGTTATTGACTGTGCTAAAATTGGGGCTGATGTGATGACCGGACCATTATCATCTATTGAAGGGCTTTTGAAACATCCATTGACCGATAGTGGACTTGCCAAGTTTTTGGCAGATTATCAAAAAGGAAACTGATGATATACTATTTTAGAAAATCAAAGAACCCTGGAATAATACTTCCGGGGTTTTTCCTTTAGAGGGAGGCGGTATACACATCGGAAAAAGCATCGACAATGGTCGCGTCCTCAGTAATGACACACCGGTTAAGGTGATATATAATCAATGCTCTAGTAATTTCCTCAAAATTATCGGCCTTGTATTGTTTCTCATCATTGAGGCCATAAGTGTCAACCATTCCACGCCAAGTACTATCGTCGGTTTTGATATTGATTCCAATAAAAGAATAGTCCTTTTTTGTTTTTGATAGATACTCTATTCTCTTCACTATGCTTTTAAAATGCCCCTTATCAGTCCCCGTCCAAAAGTAGAAAACCACTTTTCCTTCCTTTGAAATATCCTGAAGTGAAATTTTTTCCCCATTCAAATTGGTCACTAGAACGTCGGGAATTTTTTTCTTCGGCTGAACATTCTGAATACCTTGATATAACTCATTGATTTCTTCAATATGCCTATTATTACCCGACCTCAAATGAAAATCCGTAATAAAACTTTCGATGTTCTTTTCAGTATCGTTTGCCGCAAGTAAATAATTGAATGCCACATTTCTAAAAAGATTGTCTTTAAGTTCATTCTCTTGAACTAGGCTGTCGATCAAGCTTAACTTGTGCCTGTTGAAATGGAGTTGGTTTCGAACCTCATCCCCTCTAATTTCACAAGAGGCCGAGCAGTTCGAAAAAGACAAATTCTTGATATGCGTTTGAATAAATCTGTAATAAGGTCTCAGATAGTTCAGATGTGCGTTTGTAAAGCTTATGTCCTTTCTGTAGTCATAAAAATCACTAGGAAGATTTTTGAGTACTTTTTGTCCGGTATGTTTCTTGTGCGCAAATGGATATTCCTCCTTATATTTATAATAAGTGTAATCAATACTCGCTTTAGCGATTTCCTCGGCGCTACTGGAAAGCTTGATTTCGGAGGCCAGACTCTCCAGATTAGTCATTTTTTCTTTTCGAAGAGAATCCACATGGCTATCAAACTCCATAGGTTCTAGACCATAGAATTTTTTATAAATCGCCTTTTCTTCTTTTTCATTGGACAGAAATAGGTCTAAAAGAAAATTGTTTATTTCGGCACTGGAATTTGTTCCGGAAAAAACCAATGATTCGTCAAAATCAATGGTGTTTAATCGAATCATCAAGCTATCTCCCCTTTCAAGAAAGACATATTGCAACTCTGGGGCATGATTGAAATGATGGAGGCCTTCCGTAACGGAATCAAGTTCAAAGACGAACCTGTTCTTTTCATCTAATTTGGCAGAATCTATAACGCGTTCTCCCTTGAAAAGTACTACATACTCATCGGTTGGGTTTATAATCTGTCCGGCAAAAAAAACATTGGGGGAATTTTTTTCTCCTTTACTACAACCTGCCAAAACGAAAAGAAATAGAAAAAGTATGTTTTTTATCATATTCTAAAATATGCTATCTAACGAACAAAACTAAGAAACCCCTATATCGATTGCTGTTAATAGCGCGTTAAAAATTAGGGGTTTACGTTAAGCTTAACAATTTTTAAAGAGTAGGGTCCATTTAGATGTTCCAAGTATCCGAAATATTCTAATGACTTGGACAAAACTGCTAATCAAATTGTAGAAAATCGGTTAAAACTCTCTATTTTTGCACGAATTTTAAAGACGCTTCTATGTTATCTGTTTCTAATCTTTCCGTTCAATTTGGAAAGCGAGTTTTATTTGATGAGGTGAACGTGGCATTTACCCGGGGTAACTGCTATGGGGTTATCGGCGCAAATGGTGCAGGCAAGTCTACTTTCTTGAGAATTCTTTCGGGTCAGATAGATCCGACTTCAGGGCAGGTGCACCTAGAGCCCGGAAAGCGTATGTCGATTTTAGAACAAGACCATAATGCGAATGATGAGTCTACTGTTTTAGAGACCGTAGTCATGGGCAACAAACCGCTTTTCTCACTTAAAAAGGAAATAGATGCGCTATATGCTGATTACAGTGACGAAAATGCCGACAGAATTGGGGAGTTACAGGTTCAGTTCGAGGAAATGGATGGCTGGAATGCGGAAAGCGCTGCAGCTGCATTGCTATCAAATTTAGGTATTTCCGAAGATTTCCATTATACGTCGATGGCCGATATGGATTCGAAGTTAAAAGTTCGTGTATTGTTGGCACAAGCACTGTTTGGAAATCCAGATGTCTTAATTATGGATGAACCTACCAATGATTTGGATTATGAGACCATAAGCTGGCTAGAGCATTTCTTGGCGAATTATGATAATACGGTAATTGTTGTTTCGCATGACCGTCACTTTCTTGACGCCGTTTGCACTCATATTTCGGATATCGATTTTGGAAAAATCAATCATTATTCCGGTAATTATACATTTTGGTATGAGAGTAGCCAATTAGCTGCTCGACAAAGAGCACAGCAGAATAAAAAGTCTGAAGATAAAGCAAAAGAGCTTCAAGAATTCATTGCTCGATTCAGTGCTAATGTAGCAAAGAGCAAGCAGGCAACGTCTCGTAAAAAAATGTTGTCAAAGTTAAAGATAGATGATATAAAACCATCAAGCCGTAGATATCCTGCCATTATCTTTGAGCGAGAGCGTGAAGCAGGAGATCAGATTCTGAATGTGGAAGCACTTGCGGCCAAATCCGTTGATGGTGATGTACTATTTGAAAATGTGAATATCAATTTAGGTAAGGGAGAAAAGGTTGCCATTATTTCAAAAGACTCCAGGGCAACCACCGCATTTTATGAAATCATAAACGGGAACCGAAAGGCCGATAAGGGTTCCTTTCAATGGGGGGTAACCACCAACCAATCTTATCTTCCCGCTGACAACTCCGACTTCTTTTCACAAAATATAAGCCTAGTCGACTGGCTTCGTCAGTGGGCGAAAACAGAGGAGGAAAGGGAAGAGGTCTATATACGTGGGTTTTTGGGAAAAATGCTTTTTAGTGGTGAAGAAGCTCTAAAGAAATGTACGGTCTTATCCGGAGGGGAAAAAGTTAGATGCATGTTGAGCAGAATGATGATGCTCAGAGCTAATGTTCTTATGCTTGATGAACCTACCAATCACCTTGATTTGGAAAGTATTACCGCATTCAACAACTCATTAAAGAACTTCAAAGGTACTGTTCTGTTCACAACGCATGATCACGAGTTTGCCCAAACTGTGGCAGATCGTATCATAGAATTGACTCCTAAAGGCAATATTGACAGGTATTTGACGTTCGATGAATACATGTCTGATAAGACAATTAAGGAACAACGTACCAAAATGTACGCCGTTCCTGTGTGATTTTATTGAACCCAAATACTTACATCATGAAAACCTACAACATTATCTATGTGCTGTTGGCACTATTGATTATTGGTTGCAGTAAGTCTGAAGAAGGCACGGGGGGCGAAGTAGAACAAAAAAGTGTTGATTCGGATTATGTGATGTTACTGACAAATGGAAGTAACCTTACAACGCAACTTTTAAATGCAAATGCAGAGGTAATTACCTTGAATCCAGCTGAAAGTTCTTTGGCTGAAAACACAATTCCACAACTTACTTCTATTGATGGAACAGAATTTTATCAATATCATAAAGAGAGTGATTGCGGTGGTAAAATCACGAAGCATGATTTTGCTACGGACAAGATGGAGGAAATTTTACTGTTCGATGATATGAACGATTGCATGTTGACAGCCAAAGCAATAGCATTTTCTGATTCTTCTCTATTTGTCGCCTACGAATTGGAAATTGACTCCAAGACCCATGAGTATATGATTAGAGTAATCGATTTGAATTCGGGTGATTTCGCTTTTATCGATGTTCCTTTGAACAAGAAGCCTATGGACTTGTCATTGGCAAACAACCAACTTTTTATAATGACACTCGATGTGGAGATTTCAGATGAAAACTATCTTTCGGTAATGGATTTAAGTTCGAATTCTTTGATACATGAAATCAATTTAGGATTCAGGGCACGACGTATTTTCACAAATATGGCAGACGATATCATTATAAGTTATGATGAGCTCCATACCACATTGAATAGTACGAATATGTCTGTTGTCTATACTAATTATGGAGCGGGAACCGAGCCGAAGTTCACTACAAATACCACTGATCATTTTGATTTGGATGGAAGATTATATTATCCCATTGTTTCTGAATCCGTGAGTATTTATCCCGAGATTCCTGCGGTATATGATTTTAGCCAAAATGTGGTGACCTTATATGCTTTCGAAAACTTTCTAACGGAAGCAAAACGCGATTTCGAATTTGAAATAGAAACTGCCACAGCCCTAAATTATGACAAGGAAAACAATATGATTTTAATTGGTTACAAAAAACTTGATAAGCAAAAAGGGGGTCTTTTGAGAATCAAACCTGCTCCAGAGCCCGTTTTTATAGATAATATAGCTTTAGATGGGGTGCCTTATGAGATTTTTATCAAATAAAATCATATGTCGTATCAAGCATTGAAATATTTACTGTTCCAAATTGCGGGATTAAAATTCTTTCCTAAGGCAAAACCATAAAAAATAACGATCGAGGCAAGACATTTAAACATAAAAAAGAAAATTATCCAAAATTCAGCTGTCGAGTTTGTTTTTGAAAACAGCCCTTCGGGAACAAGAAGTGTTACAAAATAACTCGCTACAAAAACTACCAGTGCCAAATTAACAATGTTCTTAAATGGCCACATTAATACTTTGCGAAGTGGGTGAAGATCATCTCCCCATGTGTGAATGAGGTAAAAATAGTCATTGCCTATTGGAGCGAAGAGTAGGGGGTCATCTTTGTCCTTTAATTTGAAAAGTTTAGATGGCGCAATTATTTTAAAGCCTTTGACTTCTATGCGATGTTGCTTTTCAATTTCGGAGATTTTTTGGAAAGCCTCTTGCGGAATAACTCCCTTGAAATATTTTGAATCCAAAAACCGCAGTCTATAATCAATACATACCTTTTTAATTTGACTAATATGGTAGATTTTATGCGTTTCTAGCTGGTCAAAATCAAAATTGTTCACAATAGAATTCCTGCTATCATTTATGTTGTTTTCAATTCTTATTTGATTCTCATGGTGCTCATGAAGAATGCTATAGACCTCTTCCAAAAGCTCTGCAGGTGCTGAGATCTTTTTTTTCTGCCCTAAGAGTTTTTCCTCAATGTTCGTTTTCTTGAAAAACATGCTCCTTATTTTAGTAATTACCCAAAGTTACTTAATTCACGCGCTCTTAAATATTTTGTTTAACTTTTGAAAAAGTTAATATTTTGTTAATTTCTACGAACGGCATATTTCGTTAACACCAGATAGGGGTTTATTGCGCTATCTTGCCGATAAATCGCTACCATTCATCGATTTTCACACTATTTATGAAGCCCAATAGCAGAACCTATGAAATGTAAGGCAGTTCCCTTGTCCCTATTCTTACTATTATTCACTTTTTTATCTACCGCTCAAACTAGTACTGAAACTAGTAGCACTATTGCATCAATTTCAGGAATGGATCCTGAAAAATCAATTCTAAAGAACACCGAAGGTTCTAAAAATCACAAAACGCTCTTAGCGGCTATGCGTGCCGCCGATTTGGAAGAGATTTTAGGTTATGCTGGTCCTTTTACGGTTTTTGCTCCTTCCGACAGTGCTTTTGAAAAATTGTCCACAGAAAAAATAACTGATCTATTATTACCTGAGAATAAGAAAGAACTACATGCCTTGATGACCTACCATATTGTGGCAGGAAATTTTTCCGCTTCGAAAATTTTGAGGGCAATGTGCAGGGGAGCGGGTAAAGCTAAATTCACTACAGTGCAAGGTGATGAGATCACTGCTACTATGCTAGGTGTTGATATCGTCTTAACTGACAATTTCGGAAATACTGCTAGAATAACTACTGCTGACTCTAATCAGTGCAACGGTGTCATTCATGAAATTGACAGTGTGATAAGACCTGGTAAAATTTAGGGTTTAACGTAATTCAGCGCCTAAAGCATTCTCATATTTACGCTGTAATTTATCCATTATTTTATCGATTTGCTTGTCAGTCAAGGTGCTTTTATCATTCTGGAGGGTGAAACTTACGGCGTAGGATTTTTTACCTTCAGGTAACTTCTTTCCGGTATATACGTCAAACAGGCTGACCTCTTTTAGCATTTTCCGCTCGGTTTGAAATGCGATATCATAGACCTCCTTAAAAGCGATAGTATTGTCTAAGAGCAATGCGAAATCTCTCTTAACTTCAGGATATTTTGGTATGTTTTTAAAGACAATCCCATTTTTTGATATCAATTCCAAAACAGTACCCCAGTTAAAATCCGCAAGCAAAACCTCTTGTTTGATATCGAAATTTTTCAGAATGGATTTTTTAATAACACCTAGTACAACCAATTCACGCTTCATCGATGTAATGGAAACCCCTTCAGAAAAGTCCGATTCCCCTAATGGGCTTAACTTGATATCGGTGATGCCCAATCGTAATAGAATATTCTCTACCACGGTTTTTAAATAAAAGAAATCACTTTTTCTATCTGGATTAATCCATGTACTATCGGTTCTATTACCGGTCAAGAACAAACTCAGGTGCTTATTCTCGACTCTATTGGTTTCATACTGATGATATGTTTTTCCGAATTCAAAAAATTTAAGGTTCTGTTTTTTTCGATTACTATTATATGAAATGGCTTCCAATCCCGAAAATAACATCGACTGTCTCAAAATCGCTAAGTCCTTGCTCAGCGGGTTCAACATCTTCACAGCGTGGTTTTCGTTTTTAGTTTTAGAAAGTTTGAAGTATTCTGGAGATGTCAGGCTATTGGTCATAATTTCGAAGAACCCTTGAGAAGCCAATTGGTTGCCAATAATATGCTGTAATTTATGATCTTCAAATTTTGAAGTAAGTGCTATTGAAGCATTCAATTTTTCGGAGATCGCGATATTGTTATAGCCGAAAACTCTTAAAATTTCCTCTATCACGTCTACATCTCGTTGCACATCCACACGATAAGTAGGAACCATAAGACCCATTCCCGATTCAGTCACATTCATTACCTTGATGTCTAATGAGGCCAAAATATCCTTGATTTTATCTCTGGGAATTTCTTGCCCTAATAATTTATCGATCTTGGCGAAACTCAAGAAAACTTCGTGTGGCTTTACTTTTTTAGGATAGAGATCCACAATATCGGAAGTGATATCACCACCAGCAATTTCCTTAATGAGTATGGCGGCCCGTCGTAATGCGGCTTCTACATTCTCAATGTCAATTCCGCGTTCAAATCGAAAAGAGGCATCTGTATTTAGGCCATGTCTTTTAGCTGATTTACGTATCGATACAGGATTAAAATAGGCACTTTCCAAAAAAATGGCAGTGGTATTTTCGGTAACTCCCGAGTGTTCTCCTCCAAAGATTCCGGCAATACACATGGGCTTTTCGGCATCACATATCATAAGATCTTCTTCATGCAGTTCTCGTTCAATACCATCTAAAGTTGTGAATTTTGTGCCCTTGGGCAATGTTTTTACGACAACTAGGTTTCCTTTAATTTTAGTGGCATCAAAGGCATGCAAGGGCTGTCCCAACTCGTGAAGCACATAGTTGGTGGCATCTATCAAATTGTTCTTTGGAGTTAACCCAATAGCTCTTAACCGGTTTTTCAACCAATCGGGTGATGGTTGTACAATTAAGTTTCTCAAGGTAATGCCACAATAGCGAGGGGCTAATTCATTGTTTTCTACTCGCACATCAATTTTAAGAGATCTATCGGTAATAGCAAAATTGGTTAGTGGAGGCGTAATGAGTTCCTTTTCTATTTCCTTTTGCCGCAACCCGGCCCTTAAATCTCTTGCAACTCCATAATGGCTCATGGCATCTGAGCGGTTGGGGGTAAGCCCGATTTCAAAAACTTCATCATTCTCAACCTCAAATACTTCTGCACATGGTGTGCCCACTTTCAATGAATCATCCAATACCATGATACCATCATGGCCATCACCCAAACCTAGTTCATCTTCCGCGCATATCATTCCATGGCTTTCCTCACCGCGAATCTTTCCTTTCTTTATGGTCCAAGCTTCTCCTTCTTTAGTATAAAGTTCGGTGCCGATGGTCGCAACTGGAACTTTCTGTCCTGCAGCAACATTTGGTGCACCACAAACGATTTGAACAGGGGCCTCCAAGCCTATATCGACCGTAGTAAGTTTCAGCCTCTCGGCATTCGGGTGTTCTACGCAGGTAAGCACTTGGCCAATGACCACACCTTTAAGTCCTCCTTTAACAGACTCGAATTGACTAATACCCTCAACT
>JARFRH010000242.1 GCA_029287355.1 Maribacter sp.
GAGCACAATACATAAGTTCTGTTATTGATGGAAAAAAGGTTAAGGGCTACCGCGAAGAAGAAGGTGTTGACCCCGATTCGTCAACTGAAACTTATGCTGCGATTAAATTCTTTGTAGACAACTGGCGCTGGGCCGACGTACCGTTTTATGTGCGTACTGCAAAAAGAATGCCGACTAAGGTTACTGAAGTCGTCATTCATTTTAAGTCGCCCCATCATCAGATTTTTAAAGATTCGGGAATGAACAATAAGGATAATAAATTGATTATTCGAATTCAGCCTGATGAGGGGGTTCTCATAAAATTTGGAGTGAAAGTCCCAGGGCAAGGCTTTAAAGTGGAGCGGGCCAATCTTGATTTTTATTATTCGAGTTTAGTGGAAAACCATGTGATGGAAGCTTATGAACGTTTGCTTTTAGATGCCATGCAGGGTGATGCAACACTCTATGCTAGGGCCGATGAGGTAGAAGCCGCTTGGGAGTTTGTAAATCCGATTCTGGACTATTGGAAAAATTCGGATGCTAAGGTATATGGCTATTCCGCCGGGGTTTGGGGCCCAGAAAATGCCGATGAATTAATAGAAGGTTTAAGCATGTGGCGCAACCCTAGTGAGAATTTGGCGGATGACCCAGGGTTCTGTGTGATTTGTTGATTTGGTTACAGTTGTCAACTGTTAATTGTCGGTTAACCCTTAAAATTGAAATACAATAAATGCAACTCAAAATATCAAAAACAAAACAAGAAGTAGCCCTGAACTTTTCGCGCTACTTAGCAATTTTAATCAGTTCAAGAGAAACGGTACATATTGCCCTTTCCGGAGGAAGTACTCCTAAAATAGTATTTGACGAGTTAGCGACGAATTTTCAGGAAGATATTGATTGGAGTCGGGTTCATTTGTACTGGGGTGATGAACGATGTGTTGCGCCCACAGATGACCAGAGCAATTACAAAATGACCCGTACGCATTTAATCTCCAAAATTGCAATCCCGAAAGAGAACATTCATAGAATAAAGGGTGAGAATGACCCCGAATATGAAGCAAAACGCTATGCAGACCTTTTAGATGAGGGGTTACCTAAAGTAAATAACATACCACAATTTGATTTAGTTATCCTGGGTATGGGCGATGATGGGCATACGGCTTCTATTTTTCCTCATGAAATTGAGCTTTGGGATTCCAAAAAGAATTGCGAAGTAGCCGTTCATCCTGATTCAGGACAAAAACGGGTATCCTTGACCGGGAAAATCATCAATAATGCCGATACAGTGGTATTCTTGGTTACCGGAGCTAGTAAAGTTGAAAAGGTAACCGAAATCAAAAACAAAACAGGAAATTATAAAAGTTATCCAGCTAGTTTGGTGAATCCATCTTCAGGAAGATTGCTTTGGTTTTTAGACGAAGACGCTGCAGGACTCACTTCAAATCAATCTTGATATTTTCATCGTAAAGCGATTTTAAATAATCCGATGCTTTAAAATTGTTTTCGTCGAATTTGGTGTCACGTTGAAAGGCAGCTTCTTTGCGAATCTTACTTCGAGCAAACCGTCGAACACCTTGTTCGTCTTGAACTAACAGTCCAGGAATTGCTACACTCTTTCCCATATCATCTTGCGCAACCATAGTAAAATAGGAAGAGTTACAATGTCGTTTCTTTCCGGTTGTGATATTTTGAGATTCCACGCGAACTCCTACTACCATTGATGTTCTGCCAGTGTAATTGATTGCGGCTTTCAATGTAAGTAGCTCGCCGACTTCTACCGGACTTCGAAAATCCACTCGATTCACCGATGCCGTTACGCAATATTTTTGCGAATGTTTTGAGGCACAGGCAAACGCAATTTGATCCATGAGACTGAGAATATGGCCACCATGAATTTTACCGCCAAAGTTAGAATGTGAAGGAAGCATCAATTGTGTTATTGAAAGGCGCGATTCACGAGCGGATTTAAACTTTTCCATAAGAATGTTAGTTCCTAAAATGAGGTGACTTTTCTCTTTCTACCTTCGATATGAAGTACTTGGTATCGCCAAGCCAAATGAATGTTGCATAGCGCTCTATATAGGTTAATTTGACATATTGACCCTGGTATTCCTTCAACTTTCGAATGACCTCTTCGTCTCGTGTTAAAACAGAAAATTTGAAAATCTGGGCACCCGAAATACCTTGGCTTATTTCTCCTTCCCAAGTTTTGAAAACCACTCCTTTCTTACTGATTTTAATCAATTCACCAGAGCGCACACCTTCGCTATAAGGAACAAAATAGATAAACGCATAAATGATAGCGAAAAGGGTAACGATTCCCAATAAGGTAACAATTAATGCCTTCTTCATAGCTCTAGTTTAGGTTCTTCAAAGTCTGCCTCGTCGGTCGATAGGTCGTCGTCTTGGGCACGTTTTAAAATAGGCTCGGGAATGGATTTCTTCGCTTTAGCACCCATTTTCTTGAGTTTTTCGATGCTTACAATAATATTTCCGCGTCCTTCCACCAATTTATTCATAGCACCTTTGTACTCATCTTTGGCGTCATCCATCTTTTTACCCACCTTTGTTAAATCACTTACAAAGCCTTCAAATTTATCATAGAGTGCTCCTGCCTGGCGTGCAATTTCTATAGCATTGCGTTGTTGTTTTTCGTTGTTCCACATACTGTCAATAGTGCGTAAAGTGGCGAGTAGGGTGGATGGAGTGACAATAACAATATTTTGCTCGAACGCCTTATTATACAGGGCGTTATCATTGTTAATTGCAATGGCGAATGCAGGTTCGATGGGAATAAAGAGCAAAACGAAATCAGGACTTTCCATTTCATACAAATCCTCATATTTTTTCGCCGACAATTGGTCGACATGTCTTCGGAGCGAATTGATATGGTCTTTGAGGAATTTAGCCTGCTGGTCGTCATCCTCGGCATTTACAAAACGTTCGTAGTCCGTTAGGGAAACCTTTGAATCGACAATCATCTTCTTACCATCGGGAAGGTTGATGATGACATCGGGCAGTACCCGAGATCCATCTTCCAAAGTAAAACTTTGTTGTACGGTATACTCGCGGTCCTTTTCAAGTCCGGATTTCTCCAGTACACGCTCCAAGACCAACTCGCCCCAGTTTCCTTGCATTTTACTATCGCCTTTTAAGGCTTTCGTAAGGTTCTCTGCTTCTTGGGTGATTTTCAGGTTTTGGGTTTGAAGGTTTAATAACTGTTCTTTCAAAGCGGAATGAATGCTGATATTCTCTTTTTGACTTTCTTCAACTTTCTTTTCGAACAGTTGTATTTTTTCGTTAAGGGGAGTCAGAATGTCCTTGATGTTCTTTTCATTACGCTCCGTAAATTTCAGGCTTTTCTCTTCGAGAATTTTATTCGCAAGGTTTTCGAACTCTTTAGTGAATTTTTCTTGTAGCTTTTCTACCTCTTCCTTTTGTTCCGAATTTTTGAGTTGCAGGTTTTCCATATCAGACTCATAGCGAACGAGTTGAATTCCTAATTGTTCTTTCTCTTGCTGTAGGGCTGTTTTATGTTCTTCCGCATCGCTTAATCGCCCTTCTAAAACCGAAAGGCTATTTCGAAGTTGTTGTTCTCTTTCCTCAAGGGTACTTTGGCTTGATTGGGTCTTGAGTTTTTGAATATAGTTACCCAAGAAATACCCTGCTGCAAGGCAAACCAATCCAATTAATACGTAAATGAGGTAAACGTTCATCAAAAAAAATCTAAGTAGTAAATATACGAGTTTGGCCTCGAACTTGTCTGAGTTGGCCTTCCAAATTAGGTGTTGATTTGAAAAGTACGCGTACTGGAATTAAAAGTAAGCACATTGGGTGGGAATAGCTTATCAAAGGCCCCCAACTCAATAAGTTTTTCGGGCGTACCGAAGGAATAGCTTCCGGTATTCATTAATAACATTTTGTCGCATAATTGAATGGACAATTCAATTTCATGACTTGTGAGCAAAATGGTTTTGTGGGTTTTTTTGGCTATTCTCTGCAACAATTTCAATATTTGAACTTTGTGATGAAGGTCTAAATGGGTTGTTGGCTCATCTAACATAATGATTTCCGTGTCTTGCGCTAAAGCTCTCGCGATCATTACGCGCTGCAATTGACCATCACTAATTTCAAAACATTTTTTATGGGCTATTTCTTCTAATTCAACCATACTAATAATCTCCTTTACCTTGGCTAAATCATTCGCTGACAAGGTACCTATCCAATTGGTATAGGGTTGCCGACCCAAAGCGATGATTTCCGAAACAGTCATGTTTTTTGAACCTATAGGGTCCGTAAGTACCAAGCTTATTACTTTGGCCAAGTCCAATTCCTTAAAATCATGTAATGATTTCCCTTTGATTTGAATTGTTCCGGAAAGTGCTGGCTGAATTTTAGCGAGGGTGCGCAGCAAGGTCGATTTTCCGATGCCATTGCTTCCTACTATAGCGACAAGTTCACCTTCTTGTATCGAAAATTGAATATCTCGAGCAATGACAATTGCTTCTTTTTTGGTTTTGTACCCAATTAAAAGTTCAACTGTTTTTATTGTACTATTTGAGTCTGTCTTCAAAATACCATTTTTCGTTTTCGTACCAACAACCAAATGACTACTGGCGCGCCCAAAATGCTGGTGATGGCATTTATCGGCAAAACCTTTGCAGAACTTGGTAGTTGCGCTAAAATATCACATAAAAGCATTAAAATAGCACCACAGATCAAGGCCGCTGGCACCAACACTTTGTGATTGGAGGTGTCAAAAATCTGACGCGCCAAATGTGGTACTGCCAAGCCCACAAAAGCAATAGGTCCGGCGAAAGCGGTAATGCTTCCGGCTAGTAATCCTGTAGCCAAAATGATGCTATAACGTGATTTCTTAATGTTAATGCCCATACTCTGAGCATATCGTTCTCCTAGCAACAAGGTGTTCAGCGGCTTTATCGATAGTATGCTGAGTATGATTCCAATAAAGACTATAGCGAAAAGCAATGTCAATTGTTGCCAAGTTAGATTGCCAAGGCTGCCAAAAGACCAGAAAATGAATTGTTGTAAACGTTCCGCATTCGAAAAATAGGAAAGCACACTCACAATTGCCGCCGTAATACTGCCGAACATCAAACCTATGATCAAGAGTGCCATAGTATCCCTTACTTTTGATGCTACAGAGATAACCACAAGTAATACCAGAAAGCTTCCTATACTTGCTGCCAATGCCATTGATATATCGCTTGCAAGTTCCCATGCCAGAATACCTGAGAATAGCGAAGTACCCATAATCAATACTGCTGCGCCAAGACTAGCTCCTGAACTTATGCCTAGTACGAAAGGCCCGGCCAAAGGATTTCTGAATAAGGTCTGCATTAGTAATCCACTAAGGGCCAATCCGCCGCCTACAAGAATTGCAGTAAGGCCTTTTGGAATTCTATAGTTCCAGATGATATAATACCATGATTCGGTTTGGGTCGGTTTTCCCAAAAGTGCATTGAATGTCTCTTCTAAGGGAATTAATACAGAACCCAGACTAATGTTCACTATAAAACATATGCCCAAGGCCGCCACTAAAAATATGAAGGGTATGCGATATGTTTTTTTGCTATGCAAACTAGTCCAATGGTTTGAAGAAATAGGGTTGATAATCGGGTAATAAATCAGGATGGAAAATATGAATCAAGTCTTTTAAAACCAAATCAGGTCGATGTGGTGCCAATTCATAATATAACAATCCACCTGTTGCACCTTCGGTTTTGGCAAAGGTGAACACCTTTTTGTTTTTGTAGGCATCGAATTGTTTGTAATGCAAACTACCATCTTCTAAATTCTTGTACGATGTGAATTGTGCAGGTCCAATCCAAAAATCGCTGTGCTGCCCCGCTTCTAAAACGGCTTCCCAACTTAGGGAAAGACTTCCTGTTTCTGGAGTAGCTTCCCAGATATACCTTGCGTTGGCATCTTTGAGGAACTGAGCGGCCCAGCTTTTTCCACCGGGGGTGTACCATACATCTTTGTAAAGGGCTCCACTGAGGACCTTCGGTTTTATCGCAGCACTTTTCGCTAAGGATTTGGCGTCTAAATATGAATTTTCAATTGCATCAAAAATACGATCTGCAACTTTTTCCTTTTGAAAAAAAGGAGCGAAAAACTTAATCCATTCCGCTTTTCCCAAAGGAGTTTCCTCAGTCCAATCGCCATTGTATACTACGGGAATATTCGAACGTTGTATGGTTTCGTAGATTTTATTTTGACTATTTATACTAAAGCCAACAACCAAATCAGGCTGTAGCTCGATGACCATTTCCGTATTCAACGATTGGTTGTTTCCCAATTCTTTGATACCCCCTGAATCAATACGCATTCGTGTTTTCTCGGAAGAAATGTATTTAGTGTCTGGAAATGCAATAAGTGATTCATCAACACCTAAGGCTTCTAGCGCTGGAATGTGGGTTGTTGATGTGACCACAATTCGTTCCACAGGCACCGTCACAATGGCATCATAATCCTCTTTGTTTAACTGTACTGATACTAAAATGTCACGGGGAACCAAGGCATAGGTAAAAGCCGATTCAGCATTGGGCCAAGGTGATGTGATCTTTATAGTTGTGATGCCAGAGTTTGATTTATCGATGCTAAACCCCTTTGCGTACTTCAAGGTGTTCTGCGCAGGAACCCTCGCCAAAGGAATGCTAGCCTTGCGTTCCCCCTGACAGGAAATTAAAGGAAGGATTAAGCAGGCAAACACAAACTTTTTCAAGAAGCAAATTTTTAGGATTCTTCAAAAGTAATATTATTTAATCTTTTAGTATAAAGATTAAACAAAATGTCTATTTTCACGATGAATTTAGGTTCACATTGTCATAGGGCACTGTGATTAAAAGGGAATCCGGTTGAAATCCGGAACTGTTCCCGCAACTGTAAGCTTGTGCTGAAATTTTCAGCATCTTTTCTGTAGAAGAGTTGTTACTACTGCATTACCACTGGTCGATTTTCGAACGCCGGGAAGGTCAAGTAACAAATAGCAAGTCAGGAGACCTGCCAAGATTTCGGCTGCCGTTGGCAACAAACAACTATTGTTAAACTTTCGGGATAAAAGTTTACATGTCAGATACATGCATTCGCTCGATTTTGATATTTTAGAAATGAATAAGAGAATTTTGCCCTTCTGTGGCTTTTCTTTATGTTGCTTAGGGATTTACGCGCAAGAAATACAGCAAGACACTACTGTTATTCAAAAGCTTGATGAGGTCGTCGTGAGTGATTCTCGTTTTGCACTTAAACGGGAGAACTCAGGAAAGACGGTGATAAAAATTACCGCTGAAGAACTGGAACGTAATCAGGGTCGATCTGCGGGGGAAATCATCAATACCAAAAGCGGAATCGAGGTAAACGGGAGTCGTAGTTATGCAGGGCAGAATGTGTCTGTTTTTGCCCGTGGGGGAAATAATCGGCAAGTTTTGGTGATTATTGATGGTATTCAGGTCTCAGACCCTTCGAATGTCAACGCCGAGTATGACTTGCGTCTATTGAATTTGTCTCAGATAGAAAGTATCGAAATTTTCAAAGGAGCAGCGAGTACACTATATGGTAATGCAGCTGCTACGGCGGTTGTAAATATTACCACAAAAAAAGCTACAGTTGATGGGTTATCCCTTGAAGTGGCTTCTAGTCTGGGAACCAATCAGTCACAAAATAAAAAGGACTATGATATCTCTGATTTCACAAATAATTTCACCTTACAAGCTAAAAAAGATAAATTGTCGATTTTAGTCACTGGGGGACATCAATATACCGATGGCCTGTCGGCGGCAATTGGCAACGAGGAAGATGCCTATTCTCGCATTGATGGAAATGTCAAGCTTGGGTATCGCTTTTCAAATCGGTTTACCATTACTGCTTCGGGATTCTACACTAAACTCAAAAGTGATTTCGACAACGGATTTCCGGTTGAGGATGCCGATTTCAGTTATCGCAGTGAACAATCACGTTTTAGTTTGGCAACTGCCTATGATTATAAAAATGGAAGTCTTCAAATCAATGGAGCCTTTAATCAAATTACAAGGAGTTTCGAATCTAGTTTTCCTTCTGCTTTTGATTCACAGTACGTAATATTGGATGTTTTCAACAAATATACTTTTGATGAAAAGCTCTATACGATTCAAGGAGTGAATCTGATCGACAGCGAAACACTTTTCAGCGCACAAAGAAATACAACAAGTATTGACCCATATATAAATGCTGTTTTCATCAGTGATTTTGGTTTAAACCTGAATGCCGGGGCTCGCCTGAATAACCACAGTGAATATGGCAGCAATCTGATTTACAATTTGAATCCTTCATATCGTATAAAGACGCATGACGGTTATATCAAGTTCTTAGGTTCTTATGCGACTTCTTTTATTGCCCCGAATCTATCACAGTTATTCGGTCCGTTTGGCCCTAACCCTGATTTAGAACCTGAGGAGAATAAGACTTTGGAAGGTGGTATTGAATACCGACCCTCAAATAAATTTCGCATTAGCGCATTGTATTTTAGTAGGAGGGAAGACAACCGCATTCAATTTGTAACGATTGACCCAGCTACTTTTGAAAGTCAATATCGAAATTCTGATATAAAAGCCAAGTTTAACGGAGTGGAAGTCGAATTTCAAGCAAGACCTATGGCTGATTTGACTATAACCGCTAACTATACGTATACCGATGCCGATGAAGGACTAGCCTTGCGTATACCCAAGAGTAAAATAAACGGGACTATCGGCTATGAGCTTGGGAATAACAACTACCTATCGTTATCATATCAGTATGTTTCCGAACGTTCAGATACTGATTTCGCTACCTTTTCAACTATCGATTTAGAACCTTTTAGCCTGATTGATTTATACGTAAAACACGATTTCAGTAAAACGCTAAGTATGTTTTTCTCCATAGATAACTTATTTAATGAGCAGTATTTTGAGATTGTCGATTTTACAACTAAAGGAAGGAACTTGCGTATTGGTTTTAACTTAAAACTTTAGAGAAGAAATTTTATAACATAAAGGCCCGGAATTTTCCGGGCCTTTGAGATTATACACATTCAATTATTTTTCGTTGAGCATGCCATTCGCATACATATTATCTCGAGTAGGGGTAAACATTTCGGATCCAACAAAAACATCGATTGGCATTTTTACCGTAAAATCACGTTTTGCCGATTGCCCGGTAATTTGTTCAATAGCTTTAGCCAAGAGTGGTTCTGTCAAATCACCTAAAACACCCAGATTCGCTAAATCTTCTTTTAGGGGAATTTCGGGTTCAAGACCAGCAGTATAATCTGAAAAACCGGCTGAATTTTCATTTCGCCCTGCAAGGGGTAGTAAGGCCCATTCATTGTTTTGGTTGATCTTATTGACTCTAGTCGGCGTGTATACATAATTATTATCTCTATCATCTACCAGCGTCACTGAGAATTCGTTCTTTCCTCTGGTTCTATCCCCGATTTGAACGACATCCATATACGGATCAAGACTATTAATAACTAATTCGCTTGCTGAAGCGGAACCTTGTGTTGCCAAAACATAAACTGTATTCAATCCTAATGTATTGATGGCCGCACCACCTGGAGTTTTATCTTTGAAGAATCTACGAACGTCTGATCCCCTATCCGCCAAAACTTGCAGGTATTTATCATTCCATTTTGCTTTTAAGAAAATATCATTGGTATTGGTACCATGTATCATACTTCCTAAAAGTACTGCCGTATTTACGGCGCCACCAGGATTGTACCTCAAGTCCAAGACCAAATCGTTTACTCCAGCTGACTTAAACCTTCCGAATACCTCATTAAGCTGCTCATCGTATTCGTTCAGAAATTGATGATATACCAAATAGCCGATTTTTTTACCTTGAATCTCGAAAATTTTATCCAAGAAAATAGGATTTTCTTGTAAGCCTTCTAATTTGGTTAAGGCAATTTCTTCACTGTTTGGGGTGACCTCGTCATTCTGAAAACTGGCCATGTTTAAAGTATAGGTGTCCGCATTGTCTCCAAAGAGTAAATCACGATAATTATCGAGGGTGAGTGCTTGCCCATTGACCCCAGTAAATATATCGCCTCTATCTATATTTTTAGTACTAGCATCAGAACCGGCGATAACATACCTAACATAACCATAAATATCATTTGTGCCAGAAGGATTGATCAATCCAAATTTCAATCCATTGCTCTTGTTGATTCCCGCGAGCGATTGGGTCAATATTCGATAATCCTCATTGAAGCGGCTGAAACGATCTTCACTAAAGAGTATTTGATTTCTAAAAAAGTCAGCGGGGTTATCTTCGGAAAGTAAAAACTCGGTATATAGTTTAGAGCCTTCTGCGGTTATAGGAAATTTATCATCGGCCAAATTAGGCACATCGGCCTGCCAAAAATACCAATAGTTCATGGCCTTCCACATAAAATCCTGCACTCCTACGCCTGCATTGGGATCGGCATCTACCGTGCCTGGAATTAAAAAATCGGTGTCTTTGCTACAAGACGTAAAAATAAAAAAGAGAAGTACTGCGGCAATTTTTAAATAGTTCATTCTTTGTTAATTTGAATACATCAAGTTTAAAACAACTCTGAGTGAGGCAACCCTACTTCAATAATGCTTTTAACGTTATGACCAATAGCTATGGTGTTCGCTTAACAAAACGCCATAATTCACTATTGTATTATTTGAGCTTATATTATTTTATTCCAGTATGAAATTTACCGTTCAGGGTACCTGGCATATCTCTAAAAATCAATTTTCCACCGTCGGCCTTATGTAAAGAAGAACCGGTTATAAAGTCGACCGGAAATTTTGCGGTCAAATCTCTTTTACTTGATAAGCCGTCTATTTCTTGCAAAGCACGCGCTAGCATACGCTCTGAAGGATCGCCAAGCTCTCCGAGTACAGCCAAGTCTTCTTCAATCATGAAATTGGCTACTAAACCATCCGAATAGTCCCCAAAACCTTCAGAATTTTCCGTTTGACTGGTAATAGGC
>JARFRH010000342.1 GCA_029287355.1 Maribacter sp.
GGTTTGTCTTCCGAGAAATTGAGAACAGGTCGGTTGGAAAAACACGAATGGGAGCAACTGAACGTGAAGGTCAAGGCATTGGAAAAAGCACCTTTGTTTATTGATGATACACCATCGTTATCAATTTTCGACCTTAGAGCAAAAGCCAGACGTTTGGCTTCGCAACACGGAATCAAATTGATAGTAATTGATTACCTACAATTGATGACCGCTGGGGGAACTCAAAAAGGAGGTAATCGTGAACAGGAAATCTCGACAATTTCAAGAAATTTGAAAGCCTTAGCCAAAGAGCTGAATGTGCCCGTTATTGCACTTTCCCAGTTATCTCGAGCGGTAGAGACGCGTGGCGGAAGTAAAAGACCAATTCTATCTGATTTACGGGAATCCGGGGCCATTGAGCAAGATGCCGATATCGTATCGTTTATTTATCGCCCTGAATACTATAAAATTGACGAGTGGGATGACGAAGAGCGCACCCCTACACAAGGTCAGGCCGAATTCATTGTCGCCAAACACCGTAATGGTGGTTTGGATAACATTCGTTTAAAGTTCATCGGTCAGTTGGGTAAATTCGATAATTTGGATGATTTTGATTCTCCTTTCGAATTTCAGTCCAAAATGAACGCCAACGAGGACAATCCCTTTATTACCAAAAACCTTCCAAATGCCAATGAAGCTTTTGGCAGTTCAATGAATGATGGTCCGGATTTAGAAGAGGATAATGATGTGCCATTTTGAAATTCAATTCAAACAAAATAATCAAATTCAAATTAAAGGGTATTCAGTTAGCTTATTCCTTTGCAATACCCCAATCTTCGCATTACGCACCTTGTACTTTTAAGTTTCTTTAACTTTTTCAAAATACGGCACCGCTATTTTTCGTTTATCTTTGAGTACGTGTCATAAAGGTATGCTATGAAAAAAAGTCTTTTTTCTCTTTTCCTGATTCTCTTTTCTTTTTCAACATTTGCCTCTTCCATCCTCATCCCTATGGATGCCGAAGGTCAAAAAAATCATCTAAAAGCATATGGAATTACCTATTGGGTATTGACCAAGCAACAAAAAGTGCAATGGCTATTGAATTACAGAGGGGGTTCTTTTCTATTACCTGATGGGGAGAACATTCGGAAAGAGTGCCAGATTCGCGGCGTTTCTTTTGAGATTTTATCAGATGGACAGGCCCAAGCGATATTAGAATCAATAAGTAGTCCCTCGCAAAATCAAGAAGCTGTTATTCTAGAAAAAGCCCCGAATGTGGCCGTATATTCCCCAAAAGGAAACCAGCCTTGGGATGATGCTGTAACTATGGTTTTGACTTATGCGGAAATACCTTATGTAACGGTCTATGATGAAGAAGTTTTGGAGGATAAACTGGCGCTGTATGATTGGTTGCATCTTCACCATGAAGATTTTACCGGGCAATACGGCAAGTTCTATGGAGCATACAGGGCGGCTCCTTGGTATATAGAACAGAAAAAGGTTGCTGAAGCTTTGGCAACAAAATTAGGATACAACAAAGTATCGGAAGAGAAAAGAGCCGTCGCGTTAAAGATTCGTAATTATGTGATCGGGGGCGGGTTTATGTTCGCCATGTGCTCTGCAACCGATAGTTTTGACATTGCGCTCGCTGCTTCGGATAATGTTGATATTTGCGAGCCTATGTTCGACTATGATCCCTCTGATGCAAATTACCAAAGTAAATTGAATTATAATAAAACATTTGCGTTCACCAATTTCACATTGGAGCGAAGCCCATTAAAGTATGAATTCTCTACTATTGATATGACGCAAAAGCGAGGTAACGTACCAAAAGAATCGGATTATTTTTCTTTAATGGATTTTTCCGCCAAGTGGGATCCCGTACCGACGATGCTTTGTCAGAATCATACTTCCCTTGTAAAAGGGTTTATGGGGCAAACTACCGCATTTGAGCGAAGGGAAATCAAACCAACGGTTCTGGTACTAGGAGAAAATAAAATAAACGAAGAAGCCCGTTACATTCATGGTATCAAGGGTAAAGGTTTTTTTACATTTTATGGTGGTCATGATCCGGAAGACTACCAACATAGGGTAGGGGACCCAAAGACGGCGTTGGAATTGCATCCAACATCTCCAGGTTATCGCTTGATTTTGAATAATGTATTATTTCCAGCTGCCCAGAAGAAGAAACAAAAGACTTAATACTAATACCGCCCCTTGAGGCCCCGATAGCAATCTGAGTTAGGGATGTTTTGCGGAAATTTTAAATAAAGGCGGTATACGTTTAATCTAACTTACTGTTAATTAGTAGTTCCAGTACTAGCTCAACCCCAAAATCATTATTGCTGGCTGTTTGATATTTAGCGACTTCCAATACATTCGGATGTGCATTTGCCATAGCAAAACTAAAATCCGATAGTGCCAACATTTCAAGGTCATTATTATAATCCCCAAAAACCATCGTTTCCGCTGGACTGATGTTATACAGCTCTTGAAGCTTTTGAAGTGCAAATCCTTTGTGGGCATTAGGGCTTGAAATGTCGACCCAATTTTGGCCGGAGACTTTCACTTTTAAATCATCTTCCAAGTGTTTTACGGAAGGGTAGACATGCTCTTCTGAACTTTCAAAGTGGTAGATGGCGATTTTTAGAATATCGGAATTCACTTGACTCAAGTCTTCAACGATTTCAAAAGCAGAATAATATTGTCTTAACAGTTCGGCGAAAGCATCTGATTCTCCTGTGAGGTAGGCACCCTGTTTAGCGCATAGTACGGCGTTAATGTTTTCAACATCGGCGAGTGTTTTTAAGATGATGTCCTGCTTATTTTTTGGGAGTAATGTCGCTAGCAGTTCTTCATCTTCCCGCATGACATAAGCTCCATTTTCAGCCACTATAATAATGTCGTTTTTAATGGCTTGTAGTTTATCTAGAATACTATTGTATTGTCTTCCACTAGCTGCAACGAAAAGTACGTCTCGTTTTTTTAATTCCCTAAATAGTTCAAAAAAACGATTGCTGACCTCATGATTGGAATTCAATAAGGTGCCATCCATATCGGTAACGACCATTTTTACCTGAGATAAATCCATCTATACGTTGTTAAGCTGCCAAAGGTATTTCTTCTTATTTTATTAATGGGGTACAAGGATAAAGTTTTACATTTATTTCATAAATAAGGATATGCAATTTTACCAAAAGAATATACGATTAAGAGCTTACAAGAGGGGTTTTCATTTGATTACTGAAACTGTTCTTCGAAATATTACTGAACTAAAGCAAATCCAGACAGGGATGTTGCAGGTTTTTATCAAGCATACATCCGCCAGTCTGACCATCAATGAAAACGCCGATCCGACGGTTCGAACTGACTTTGAGAGCCATATCAACCAAATGGTTCCTGAGAATGAGCCTTATTATTTCCACACTTATGAAGGTCCAGATGATATGCCCGCTCATATTAAAGCTTCTTTGATGGGGTCTTCAGTGCAGATACCGATTACGGATGGAAAATTAAACCTGGGGATTTGGCAGGGAATCTATTTATGTGAGCATAGAAACCATGCTTCAGGAAGAAATTTGGTACTATCCGTATATGGAATTTAATGCGTTTTCATAACTTCATGGAACAAACCATAAGCTATAACAAATGACTACCGAAGAATCTATTCTAAACAAAATTCAAATTTTGATTTCCAATCACTTCGACACTCCTGAAGAGGCTTTAAGTTTTTTTGATGCGGAGAGTAGCGGAAAACTCAAAAAAAGTGAAATTGTAAAACTATTGAAACAAGCGGAAATTAGCGGATTTATAAGAGGCCTTGTGGGCTCTAAACTAATTGAAGGTTATGATAAAAGCGATGACGAAGAAATTGATTGGCAAGAGTTTAAGGCAGCGGTAGCTAAAATTAAGACGACCTAAATAGGGAATTGTAAAGCAAAAAAAATCCGATTCTCAAGAATCGGATTTTTTGTATAGTGAGATAAATTGATCATCTATTTTACTTGTTCTACAACTGCTTTGAAGGCATCAGGGTGATTCATAGCCAAATCTGCAAGTACCTTACGGTTCAATTCGAAATTATTGGCTTTCACCTTGCCCATGAATTGTGAGTACGACATACCGTGCATACGAGCACCCGCGTTGATACGCGTAATCCACAATGCGCGGAAATTTCTTTTCTTGTTTCTTCGGTCTCTATAAGCATATAACATAGCTTTTTCAACCGCATTTTTGGCAACCGTCCAGACATTTTTACGTCTTCCGAAGTACCC
>JARFRH010000353.1 GCA_029287355.1 Maribacter sp.
AGTAATACGGTATCCTTTAATAACGGGATGAAAACGAAAGGAATGCAAGCTGTTTCATTTAATGGCATGGACTTATTCTTGTTAAATTCGGATAAAGGATGGCTTGAACTGGAAAATATTGACCTGTCGGGAGTCAAGGCGGTAATAGCGGCTGCGGGCTGGCAAGAAGCCCCAAAATTAGCTTACGATTTTGAAGTACGGGCAGGAACTCCTGAGGGTGAAGTTATAGGAAAAGGGAGGATGGACCCAAGTCCTGCAGGGACACCTGGTGGCGCGGTGGTCATTCCTTTGACCGGCAAAGTAGATGGAAAAACCAATTTGTATATTTCCTATGCGGTCGAACAGGGTAAAGACCCAGAACAATTTGCCTTGGTGAATGTGACGTTTAACTAATAGGGGTTAAAACCTTAAATACAAAATGGCGGCCAGTAGGTCGCCATTTTGTATTTATTACTATGTATGGCTCCAGTCAGAAGCATCATCACTTTCATTGGGGGAAAGGCCCAAAGGATCCCCATCTTTTGTTACCCCTAAACCTGCAACCATTCGATTCACATAATTGAAATAGCTTGTAACTTGATTGATCTCAAGAATTTCACCTTCAGAGAACCCAAAAGATTTTAGACGCTTAATATCTTTTTTTTTGAAGGGTGTTTAAGTTATTCGTTAGTGTCTTAGCATATTGTATTCGCTCAAAATACCTAGAATCAAAATAGGTCTCCAAGGAATTGGATTGAACCGCCCCTTCCAGAATCCTTTGGTCTTGGTTTCATCATTCAAAAGCCGCTTTAATCCTTCCATGTGATGATGAACGCAATATTCGCAATGGTTGAGATGGCTGACATAAACCCCAATCGATTCTAAGTACCATTTTGGTAGTGTAGTTCGAATTATGTAAAACACTTTTATACAAGGTCATATGGCCGACCAATGTATGTGGGCGTAGGCTATGAATTGATAAGTACATTATCAATCTTGTTGTTAGGTCCTTTTACACGTTTGTAAATACGTTTCAATGTAGGATTCGCGTCTTGGTATGTGATGGTTTTTATCCAACTCATGAGTACATCATTTATTCGCTGATAAAAATTGGTTTTGAAGCAAGTTACAAATGCTTATTTTAGTAAAGCTAATTGAAATGTAGATACTACTAAATTTATGATTACCAATACCACAAGAAGGTTCTGGTATGCTCTATTGATGTCGGTGGCATTCTTGGTAAGAAACCGCAGTATGCGTAAATGGTTTTGGGTGCCATTATTTCTTATTGGTTTAGGATTTTTGCTACCACAGCATATGATTATCCCTGTTGATAATGCCACAACTAAAAGTTGGGATGAGAAATCTTTTTGGGCTTATCCTTGGGGAACTTCAATTACGCATAAAGGCATAGATATTTTCGCCCCTAGAGGAACAAATGTTATTGCCGCGACAAGCGGAATTGTGATTTATACCTATGAAGGAGGAAAAGGAGGGAGATCGGTTATGGTGTTAGGCCCTAAATGGCGATTTCATTATTATGCGCATTTAGATGAGATAAAAACCTTTGTTTTCAAGCCTTTAAAGCGCGGTGCTGTTTTAGGCACCGTCGGCGATACGGGTAACGCTAAGGGAAAACCACCACATCTGCATTATGCGATTACTTCGCCATTCCCTTATCCAAATTTATATGATGACGTCGCTGTACAAGGATGGAAACGTATGTTTCACTTGAATCCTGATATTTGGTTAAGGTAATTCACTTTAAATTATACCCATGGATTATTCAGATTTTCAACATGCATTAGGTTTTAATATACCTCCGAATGATTGGCCAGAAGCTTTGAAATCACTTTGGTTCGATGCCAAAGGAGATTGGGAGTCGTCGCATGACATTGCCCAAGATATGCATAGTAACATAGGACGTTGGATTCATGCCTATTTGCATCGAAAAGAAGGTGATGAATTCAATGCAGGCTATTGGTATCGACAAGCAGGTAAACCTTATCCAAAAGCATCATTGGAACAGGAGCATCAAGAAATTGTGGAATTTATTTTAAATCAATAGTCCGAATACTCCGTAGGATATAAAAGCTTAGTATCATTTCGAGAAACCGTATTCTGGTATTTGGGCATAACCTTCAATTTAGACCAGACTTCAGAATCCACGAAGTTTTTCCAATTGGCATCCCTTGTTGCTTGATCGGCGTGTGTAGTCATATACATTAGATTGGGCATTTGACTGCCAGATATGACTTCTGCATAGAATACCGCATTGAAGTCCAAATCATCGAATAGCTTCACCTCTCCACCTGCATTGAACATATCTACTTTTTTCTTGTAAAGCGATTCCGTTGCGGCTTCATAGCTACGGAGTTCATAGATTCGATCTTTACGTGGCCCGTCCAATTTTGAAGGACTCATTTTGGGCATCTCAACAAAGGCTTTCATTAGTATTGACTCAATACGCTTGTAAGGCGGGTTATTATGGGCTGCCGTCAAGTATGCTTTTCCGTTCTTTTGATGTGTTTCATCGCTCATGATGGCGTCTTCCAACAAGCCAAATTGAACCACAGAATTGAAAGGAATCAAGACATAGGTTTTTTTGGGAGTTACTGAATCGGTCGGTCTAGGCTTAAAAACACCTATTGGACCTATAGCCAATTTTTTTAGCGCAGGTATAAAAGCATCTTTCAAATAACTATCCGTAATGGCCATTTGTGCATCAGTATCAAAAGAATAGACTTTAAGTTGATAGTACTCACGGGCTTGCGAAAAGGAGTTGGCCACCACTAACAAGAAGATAAGACAAATTAAACGATTCATATTTTTCATGCTTTTCGGTTTTGTTATTAGAAAGATACGGTTTTTTTGAAGCACATGCTGTTTTCCACTCCAACATAATGTCCATAATTGGGAATTGTTCGGTAACCGTTTTTCTTATAAAGCGCTATGGCCTCAGGTTGTCTTTTCCCGGTCTCCAGAACACAGCTGGTAAAATTCAATTCTGCAGCCCATTTTTCGAGCTCTTGCAGCACTTTTGTCGCGATGCCTTTGCCTCTTGCTTCCGGTGTCACGTACATGCGCTTCACTTCCATGCAATTGGCATCTTGTTCCTTTATAGCCCCGCATCCTACCGCAATTTCATTTGAATAAGCTACCACAGCATATTTTATGGCATCAATACTATTGAATTGGTGATAAAATGCATGGTCTTCACCGTCGCGCTCCCCTAGATCGGCATCCAATTTTGAGACGAGGTTAACAAAGTTTAGGTTTTTGGAATCGGTTCTAACTAATTGTATCATTCAAAAAACACTTTAAACTGTTATCGAAAGACCATTCGAATTGACATTTTTCAAGGTGTCAAAATAGAAATCGATACGGCCTAAATTAATCCCGTAGCACCCTACCTGATTTACAAGAACATCTTTTTCATTCTTGTTCTTGACGATAGTGGGTTTATCTAGAAAGGTGTGCGTGTGACCTCCAATAATCAAATCCGTGAATTCCGTTTTTTGTGCAAGTACCAAATCATTTGGTTTGTTCCTGTTTTCGTAGTCATAGCCCAAGTGGGAAAGACAAATGACCAAGTCACATTTTTCATAGACTTTGAGCTCTTTTTCTGCATCTTGTGCCAGAGCATAGGGATACATATATCTGGTTTCTTTAAAGAGCTCTTTATTCACTAATCCCTTCAACTCGATTCCGATTCCGTAAACTCCTATTTTGAGTCCATCCACGGTAAAGATTTTATGCTTTTTCACATGGCCGTTCATTACGGTATTTTTGAAATCATAATTTGCGCACAACAGGTCAAAATTGGCATAGGGAAGCTGTGCATAGAGCCCGTCGACACCATTGTCAAAATCATGATTGCCGATAGTTGCCGCATCATAGTTCATCATGCTCATCAATTTGAATTCTAACTCGCCTCCATAAAAATTGAAGTATGGAGTGCCCTGAAAGTAGTCTCCAGCATCAAAAAGCAAAGTGTTTGGATTCTCTTTGCGAATGGTGTCGACCAAGGTTGCACGTCTTGCAAGACCTCCTAGGTTTGGGTATAAGGAGTGAGTTTTTGGAAAGGGGTCAATATGGCTATGTACATCATTGGTATGTAGAATTGTGATGTGTTTACCTTTCGAACCAGAACATGAGCCCAATGTGAGTATGCCCAGACCAGAGAGTGCACTAGCCGCCGTGGTATTTTTTAAAAATGCTCTTCTTTTCATTTTAGATCAATAATTACTTCAGTCTCACAAAACGATTATCGACATGGGCCGAGAGTGTATCTACTTTTTTAAAGTAGTCGATCATGGCATTTCGTATGAGATAGTTCATAGCGCTTATATTTAAGGCGTCCTTAAAGAAAAGCATATTATCACCACCGGAAACGAGGTAATCCGAGGTGGCAACGTAATAATTTCGTTTGGTATCCAGAGGTTTCCCTTGAATTTTTATAGACTTCAATTCTCCTGATGGGGCAAGGATAATTTGCATTCCGGAAATAGGATGGGCCCTCTCTGATTTTATAAGGAATTCGACAACTTTACCAATGGCCTTGCCTTCTAGCTCAACTACGGCAATAGCATTTTCAAAGGGCATAACCTCATAGGCCGTTCTGGCCGATACATTCCCTTTTGATATGATAGACCTAATACCGCCATGGTTCAATAAGACAAAATCGATTGTCTTGCCTGTTCGTGATTTGAAAATGGGATTCGCCTCTGACATAATAATGTCCGCCATGAGATTTCCTGCCGAGGTATTGTATTCACCATCATTTTTAGTAATCATATTTGGCGCAAATGCCAAGGTGCTATCAAGTACCGCATTGATTCTATTTCGAAATGGAGCCACATAAGAGGCTATAGAGTCTACCTGAGCCAAATCACTGTCTATAGGAATTTGGGAAGCTTCAATTTTAGACAAGCCTACAGGCCGTTGCTTGCATGCTGTTAAAAGGAATATTGTTGTAAATATAACAAAATGTTGTATTTTTAAACTCATAATTGGTTCTATCTTGCGCCTATATTTTGAACTGAGATTCTTTACATTTGTGTAAATGTAAAAATACATGTTTAAGGGAATAAAAGATAAATTTAAGTACAAATCAGGACTTAAATTTTTAAGAGAGGAATTAAAGAAACCGTTTCCCGAAGTAAAGCGGAGCAAGGGTATTACCTCAATTGCTTGCTTGGTAGATTTGGACAATTTTGAGAATGCAAACCTCTTTTATGAATTTGTAGAGGAGTTTTCATTACGCCCCAATGCAGTCAAAATAATTGGATATAAGAATTATTATGACAAGAATTCGCCATATTCCACGCCTGTTTTTTCAGATAAGGATTTGGGTTGGAATGGTGCTATTGAAAATAGTTACGTACTCGAATTTTTGAGTAGGGAGTATGATTTGTTGGTCAATTATTACACACAGGAAAATTTAATGTTACAGTTAATGAGTGTAAAAACCAGGGCACGTGTGAGAGTGGGATTCGAAGAAGTTGATGAACGATACAATGATTTGATTCTTGCCTTGCCAATGAAGGATTTTAAAACGTTTAAACAGGAGCTCAAGAAATATTTGAGGGTTCTTAACGAAATAGAATAATGGAAATTTTGATGGGTACTGGCGTTGCTTTGGTAACACCATTTAATTCTGATTTTTCGATTGATACCGATTCACTTTCGCGCATCGTCAATTATTGTATTGATGGCGGTATTGATTATCTTGTTGTTCTTGGTACCACCGGCGAATCTGTAACCCTAAATAAAGCAGAGAAGCAATTGGTCATGGAAACCGTCATCAAGGCTAATGCAGGCAGATTGCCTTTGGTATTAGGTATTGGAGGTAATAGTACCTATCGTGTGGTGCATGAGGTCAAATCCTTTCAGTCTGACGATTTTGATGCGATTCTTTCTGTATCCCCTTATTACAATAAACCTACACAAGAAGGTATATATCAACACTTCAAGGCCATATCCGAAGTGGCTACCAAGCCTATCATTTTATACAATGTTCCCGGAAGAACTGGCAGCAATATGCTGCCAGAGACCGTAATGCGTTTGGCGAATGACTTTGATAACATCGTGGCAATAAAGGAGGCCATTGGTGATATGGAACAGGTCAAAGAACTTATTGTGAACAAACCATCTAATTTTCATGTCATATCAGGCGATGATATTACGGCATTGGAAACCGTATTTGCTGGTGGGTCTGGTGTAATTTCAGTCTTGGGTCAAGGCCTTCCTTCGGAATTTTCGAAAATGATCAAGGCAGGGCTAGATGGTGATATAATTGGAGCCCAAGAATTGCATACGAGAATGGAGGAGGGGATGAGTTTGATTTTTGAAGAGGGAAATCCTGCGGGTATCAAATCCACTGTCTCTTATACACATCT
>JARFRH010000034.1 GCA_029287355.1 Maribacter sp.
TTTGAAAATATCTTTTTCAACCAAATCTTGTAAATCCCTCGTGGCAGTTGCCTTTGATGTACTAGCAATGGAAACATATTTTCGTGCATTCATGCCACCCTCAAAACCTTGGTGACCTTCTTCCAACATTCTGCGGATTACTTTTTGTTGTCGCTCATTAAGTTCATTTTTGTGTCGGTCAAAAAACTTGGTTTTCTTTAAGGTAAACTCGATTTCTTGTTCCGCATCTATTTGGGCATCCAAAACCGTCTGGACAAAGTAATTTATCCAATCGGTGGTTTCATTGGCTCGTTGAGCAGCTTTTAACGCATCATAATAAGCGTTCTTTTTACTTTCTATGGATTTTGAAAGACTGAACAAAACAGGGCGACCGATACTTTGCGAAAGTGCTTTTTCTGCTACTGCCCTACCGATTCTACCATTACCATCTTCAAAAGGATGAATGGTTTCAAAATATAAATGGGCAATGGCAGCCCTCAGAATAGGTTTCTTTATATCAGCTTGGGAATCATTAAACCACCTGATAAATCCTTCCATTTCTGATGGTACTTTACTTGATGGTGGGGCTTCAAAATGAACCACCTCTCTTCCGATTGCCCCAGAAACTATTTGCATAGGTGCTGAATGGGAACGCCATCGGCCTATTTGAATTTGGGTATTACCTTTCATCAACATGGTATGCCAGTCAAACAGCATTTTACTTGTCAATGGTTTTAAAAAGTCGTTTCGAACCGCTAGCATTAGTTCCGCAACACCTTCTGCTCGTTCATCTTTGGTTCGAGGTAAATCTGGATTAAGTCCTAAGTTTCTTCTAATAGATGACATTACATCATTTCGACTCAGGTACTCTCCCTCAATTTCTGAGGTTTTAATAGCTTCCGAAACCATTAGATTAATCATGGTTTCGGTTTGCTCGGTTTCTGAAAGACCTTCTAATACACCGCTGATTCGACCTGTTCGTTGTGCAAAATCAAAGAGCATATCTTCAATATCTATAGTTTGATATTGAAAATTAGGCCAGTCATTTTGTTGCCAATTGTATTTCATGAGCCGATTAGAAATCTTATTCGGCTCAAAAATAATAAAAATATGAGTTGAATATAAATTTTATTTACCTCATAAACCCGAGAACCAGATTGGATTTATGGAAAATTAAATGACGTATATGGCTAAACTGAAGCTGTACTTTTGAAAGTCTAGATAAACGTGGGATTAATTATACTAGTTCAATTTTGTGGAAATACCCTTATTTGAACTTTAGAGATTAAATGCAGTTCAAAAAAAAGTTCGTGGCTGTTGCGGAAGTGGTCTTTACTCGGGATTTTGAGTTGAGCAGGCCGTTTTTGCGGAGTCTTTATGAGAACCGGCCTTGGTTGGATTTGCCGATAAAAAGCGGTCAGGTGGCCTTGAAGTACATCCATAATGGCCCTTAAAATACTTATGGAGGGTTTCCTTCCTCCTTCTTGAGGTACTTTTTCAGGTTGAAGGCAATCGCGGCCATGAGCATGACCTTGTGCGCCCCGGCCTTGCCAAATACGCCTATTTTCCTCAGACCGTAGAACTGGGTCAGACTGCCGAACACCGGTTCCACCGTACTTTGCCTGAGTCTTTTCATTTGTCTGCCCCTTTCGCTGTGCTGTCGGGCGTAGGCCCTCAGGTACGGTTCGTCGTATATCGTTCTGGTGATACTTTTGCATTTATTTTTTTGGTGCACATTGGGGTTTCATGGGGCAGGCCATGCAGTCCCTCGGTGCTGCCCAGTAGTTTTTCAGGACGGTACCGTCCTTGTTGGTACTGAATCCCTTGAAGGGCAGCTGTACTCGTCCCTTTCCCTGTTGTACGGGAAACCTTCTATTTCAGGTTTATATTTCCCGAAAACGGGTATCCATCCGGTTAGCTTCCTTTGTTCGAGAAAATCGTAGTTCGCGCCATTGGAATACCCTGTGTCCGCCAACAGGTCCGTCATTGTAAGCTCGTTCTTCCCTAAACGGTCCTGGACTTTTAGGCCGATACTCTTCAGGTATTGGCTGTCCCTACCATCGGCAAAGTCTGCCTGGATGTGAGAGATGACCCCTTCAGCTGTGTCCACCGCCATGCTGCAACGGTAGTTCAGCTTTCTGGCCTTGCCCGGCTTTACCGATATGCGGGCATCCGGGTCATGGGGATTATAGTGCGTCTTGTTGCTCAACTGGACTTGCAACAAAAAAGCGGACAATTAGATAAGAGTCCTACTTCTATTCCAGTAATCCAGATTTATACTTAAATCTCAAATTTCCCGTTATACTCCTTTGGAGCTAGGTGTATTTTATCGAATAAAAGTAGGGTCTAACCTCGCTTGGTTGTTCCGTAACAATAAACCCCCAATATTAAATATTTGTAATTATGAAACTATTAAATCAACTTATCGCACTCGCAGTGTTGAGTACATTTACCTTAATTTCATGCTCTAAGGATGAAACTGGTTCAGATTTCGGAAAACTAGCGTTGAGCGCAAAAAGTACCGCCACGACAACATCGTCTTCTAAACAGGCTACCTCTTCCAAGAGTGTGGCTGAAGGTGTAGAGGTCATAGACTTTATGATCAATCTTGTAGAATTTGAACTGGAGTTAGATGTAGAAGAACAAGAAATGGAAAATGATTCCAACGAACTTTGGGATGATGATGGCGCTTTTGATTTCGAAGACGAGATTGAGCTTGAGGGACCTTTTACACTGGACCTTATGGCGGGTCAGATCAGCTTTCTTAATGTAACGGTTCCCAATGGGAGCTATGAAGAACTGGAATTCAAGATCAACAAAAATAAAGATGAAAACAGCGAAATGTTTGGTAAATCTGTACTCATTAGAGGTACGATTAACGACGTTCCCTTTATATATTGGCATAACTTTATGGACGAAGTGGAGGTAGATTTTGAGGATCCTACCATAGATGTTGCCATTGCCGGTAATACCGAAAGTCTTGTAATAGATTTTGACCTTTCTCTATTGTTCAATGCCGTTGGTGGGATAGACCTCGGTCAGGCTACAGATAACAACAACGATGGTACCATAGAGATATCGCCAACCGATGAAGATGGAAACAACGATTTGGCACAGTCTATACGAAATAGAATGAGAGATATCATCGACTTGATTGATGATTAATGTTGAAAGACAAAAACATATTAAAAAACCCGGCCCTTCAGCCGGGTTTTTTAATATTTATGAGAACCATGTCGCACAAGAACAAAGTGAGCCTGCATTTTAGACAGCCTCATATGTTGCGTTTGATTCGAAATTTTACCGATTTTTAATATTTTAGAGTAAATAATGCAAAAAGGAGTAAAAAACCTGAAGGTCACTTGGAAATTATTTTGAGGAAGTCAACTCTCAGACTATGTATTATTGAATTGGGAAAAGAACCTTATAGTGGCCAAAGGACTACACTAAAAGGTATCAATCAAAATTAGAATAAGTAAGAAGAAAAGTTTAAATAAATGATGACTTTTAATCAGTTTTGTTAATCATTAGGATTCAGTACTTCCGTAAATGTTAAAATTGTGTCAAAAGGTGAGCCTCACGGTGAGTCCAAAAAACCGCCCTTTGTCAGGCCTTATATTTAGGGTATTTTCAATAATAGTTCGAGTCCCTTCCAGACCGCAAAGAAGCTTCAACTTAGGTTGGAGCTTTTTTCGTTTTAGAAGTTTCTCTTGAGGAAAAGTTGGAAATTAGAATCTTCAATTCTATCGATTTGAACGAATAGACTTTATCAAACTTTCAAGAATATCGTTGTATACCCCTTTCGGTATAAGAATATTTTTTAATACTCACTTCACGAAAAAATTTATTTATCTTATTGATAATCAGTACAGTAAAATACATAAGGAGTTGTTGTTAATCCAGTAAACGTTAAATAATCCATAAAATAGTACCTTTTTATGCATAGTACTGTAACAAAAGATAACTTTGCTCGTCTATTGGTTGTAAGTCACTTTGAAAACAACAACTAAAATATAGAACTAATGAAAGCATCAAATAACAGAACAACAACGGAATCAAAAACAGGACAGTACTTTTCATCATTCAAAAACAGCAAAAGAGCACAATGGGCCCAGTACAGAAATTTTAATCGTTAAAAACGGTTTTGGATCAAATTAATTACAATTGGGTCCAAAAAAAACACAACTCGGTCAAATCAATTTTCACGCTTAGCTAAATCAAAGCAACTTTGTACCATCATTAAACAACAATCACTATTAAAATATAGAACTAATGAAAGCATCAAGTAACAGAACAACAACGGAATCAAAAACAGGACAGTACTTTTCATCATTCAAAAACAGCAAAAGAGCACAATGGTCTCAGT
>JARFRH010000179.1 GCA_029287355.1 Maribacter sp.
GATGTGTATAAGAGACAGATGAAGACCATCAACAACTCTGTTATGAAGTGGTTCATAAGGGTATAAAAGATCAGCTATGGTGCAGCGGAATTCTCTGGTGGAAGTTTCCATCCTATCTCGAGTATCGCGGAAGGGAGAACAGTGCATTTACCCCTAATAACAAAAAAGCTGAGGAAACTGTAAAAAAATGGTTTTCAAAATAGCCTATTTTCTTAAAGTCTATGGGTTTGAAATCTAGAAAGCGTAATAAAGTCCGACAAATGATGAAACACCTTACCCTTACTATCCTTATTGGACTGGGCCTTGTTGCAATGCAATGCAAGAACAGTGAAAAGACCAAAGCTAGTGAACCAATTGTCGAGACTGCTGAGCCTTTCGGTTACTATAGTGACTATAATGTTTTTATAGCCACTGACGGTGGGGAACCCTTGGTCGTCCCAATTGACATCAATTGGTTTTCCAGAGATGATGGATACGGTATCGAGTACAAAGCGTGGTACGGCACCGTGCAAGATTGGCCGATAGCGTATCATACCAATAGTATCCATTCTAAATTGGAAGACATTCCTAATGAGTCCTTTGAACACGGTGACACCAAAAACTTTGATTTCGATGACCGAAGCGAATCGATAACAGTAAAAATATATGGAGCCCCGGAGATAGAAATTAAAGCTCCAAAAATTGAAGAAGGTGTGTTGGCTCCATTGTTTAACGATATACATGATACCCATGCCCTTAAAACAACGATTCAAGTTGGGGAAAAAGAACGTAGTGGTTGGATGCTTTATGAAAGAATAAGGAGAAAAAAGGATTCAGCTGGAAAGTTCGAGGGTTTTGCCGCATTTTACTGGATGCCCCTTGTAGTCGACGGGCAATTATACCATTTTATGAAACATCGGGATGAATTGGCCGCGGTGAAATGGTCAGATTCGGCAAATGTAGTCAAAGCGGAAATATTGCGTGATTTTCAATTGAATATCGTTGAGACCATAGCCGATTCAACGAGCAAAAGGGAAAGTATACCTAAAGTTTTTCGAATTCAAGCCCCGGAATGGAATTTTGATATCACCTTGAAAAGTTTGGGCGAACAGGTGGGATATGGAAAAATGTTTGCTAAAGGGTTGGGCTATTACCGACAAAGCTTGCTAAAGTCCACTGAAACCTCAAGGGTTTCCGGTTATGGAATGATGGAATTGATTCTTGAAGATGATTAGTTTTAATGGCTTCCATTGTCATGAACAATTTTAAAGTGAAGATTAATATTCCTATTGCAGTTGAACTAGTACTACCGAGTGTGCAGGAATTTCAATTGACAAAGCTCCATTCTTAATTTTTTCGGTCTTAAAATCCGATACAAGGACTTTTTCGACTTTGCCAAAATCGTTGTAATCAGTGATTTTCTTACCTGTAACGATTTTTCCGTTGACCGACTTAAAATCCTTCCCGAGTTGCAAGTCCAAAACAATTGCTTTATTCGGATTTGCATTGGTTAGGGTAATACTGGTAACACCATCTTTTTCCGAAGCGGAGGCCGTTAACGCCGGAATGGATTCACCGTTGTACTCGTAATTTTCCGTTTCGAAATCTATAGGAATGAGGTTGGCTTCTTGGTGAACATTGTACATTTTAAAAACATGATAGGTTGGGGTTTTAACCATTTCAGGACCATTGGTCAGAATGACCGACTGCAACACATTTACGATTTGCGCGATATTGGCCATACTGATACGGTTTGCATTATTGTTGAAAATATTCAGATTGATGCCAGAGACCAACGCGTCGCGCAACGTATTTTGCTGTTGGAGAAACCCATCTTTGGTATTTGGTAATTTATCGTACCAGGTACCCCACTCGTCAACAATTAACTTTATTTTACCTTCAGGGTCGTATTTGTCCATCACCGCCAAATGTTGCTCAATATAATTTTGAATATACATAGTATTGCGCAGCGTAGCGAACCACAGGTCTTCCCCGAAATCTGTTGAGGAGCCTTTGTTGCCCCAATCTCCGGTAGGCAATGTATAGTAGTGTAGGGAGACCCCTTGGGCAAGATGGTTTTTGCCCTTTAATCCTTCAAGAATGGTCTCGGTCCATTTTGTGTCATCACCGGAGGGTCCACAGATTACCTTTTGAAAATCTTCACCTCGTATGTAAGAAGAGTAATTCCTAAAAATATTGGCGTAGTAGTCCGGTGCCATATCACCGCCGCATCCCCAATTTTCATTTCCGATACCCCAGAACTTTACCTCCCAAGGTTCTTCCCGACCGTTTTTCTTACGTAGGTCCGTCATCGGGCTTTTATTGTTCGATGTGACATATTCTACCCATTCAACGGCCTCTTGAACCGTTCCCGTTCCGACATTGATACTCAAATAGGGTTCTGTACCTATCAGTTCGCAATAGTTCAAGAATTCATGGGTGCCAAAACTGTTGTCTTCGGTTACCCCGCCCCAAAACACATTTACAATAGAAGGACGGTCTTCTTTGGGGCCTATGCCATCTTTCCAATGATAGGTGTCGGCAAAACAGCCCCCTGGCCAACGCAGTACGGGAACCTTCAACTCCTTAAAAGCCTCAACCACATCTTTCCGAAACCCGTCAATGTTCGGTATATCAGAATCTTTGCCAACATAGATACCCTCATAAATGCACGTACCGAGG
>JARFRH010000183.1 GCA_029287355.1 Maribacter sp.
CGCACCCCATGGCCCTTTTGCAGTGTCGGGAGTATTTAAAGACCCGACCGCATATAAAAATGGTCGAAGATGTAGATACGGCAGAGACGGCTAAGCAAATTCAAGACCACGGTTTAAAAGGAATAGGGGCAATTGCACCTAAGGTAGCAGCTGAACTTTACGATTTGGACATCGTAGCATCGGACATACAGACGATAAAGAATAATGCTACTCGATTTATCATTGTAAAAACAAAAAATAAAGAGCTACCCAAGGGAGACATAAATAAGGCCAGTGTTCGATTCGTAACGGACCACAAACGCGGTAGTTTAGCGGCCATGCTTAATGTGATGAGCGATTGCAATTTGAACTTGACGAAAATTCAGAGCCTTCCCATTATTGAAACCCCTTGGAAATATGCCTTCTTTGTTGACGTGACTTTTGATGGATATGCCAATTTTGAAAAGGCAAAAGCATTGTTGAACATCATGTCGGAAGACTTTAAAGTATTGGGCGAATATAAAAATGCCAGAATGACTTAAGATGAGCGTTATGATACAAACGGCCGATAGATTGGAAACGGTGCAGGAATACTACTTCTCGAAAAAGTTGCGAGAAGTTCGCGGCCTTATGGCCGAAGGTCGTCCGATTATCAATATGGGTATTGGAAGTCCTGATTTGGCACCGTCGGAGGCTGTAATCAATACAGTTAAGGATGCCGTCACGGATATTGGAGCACATCAGTATCAAAGCTATCAAGGTTTGCCAACATTGCGAGAGGCCATAGCCGATTTCTATGAATCCAAATTTTCGGTTCAGGTGAATGCATTGGATGAGGTTTTACCGTTAATGGGTTCAAAAGAAGGGATCATGCATATTAGCATGGCATTTTTAAATCCTGGTGATGAAGTATTGATTCCTAATCCCGGGTATCCCACTTACAATTCAGTTACAAAACTGGTGGGAGGGGTATGCCGAAACTATGATCTTCAGGGGGCCAAGGGTTGGTTCCCTGATTTGGAGGCGCTGGATAAGCAGGATTTATCCAAAGTGAAATTGATGTGGGTCAGTTATCCCCATATGCCAACAGGGGCGACAGCAACAAAATCACAATTTGAGCAGTTAGTTGGTTTTGCAAAGAGGAATAATATTTTGTTGGTAAATGATAATCCCTACAGTTTTGTTTTAAGTAAGAATCCGACCAGTATTCTCAATGCAGAGGGAGCTAAAGATGTAGCTTTAGAATTGAATTCTCTGAGTAAGACGTTCAATATGGCAGGTTGGCGTGTAGGAATGGTATTGGGAAGATCTGAGCATATCCAAGCTATCTTAAAGGTGAAAAGTAATATGGATTCTGGCATGTTCTATGGAATTCAAAAGGGTGCGATAGCGGCATTGAAAAGTGGTAAAGAATGGTTTGAACATCTTGATGAAGTTTATAGGTCTAGAAGGGAATTAATGTTTCAATTGGCAGAAAAAATAGGATGTTCTTATGATAAGAATGCCGTAGGTATGTTTGTTTGGTCCAAGCTGCCTGAAGGAAGCAAACCAGCGGAAGAATTTGTCAATGAACTCTTATATGAAAAAAATATATTTATAGCGCCAGGAACCATTTTCGGAACTAATGGAGAGGGCTATATTCGATTTTCACTCTGTGTAACAAAAGAAAAGATCAAAGAAGCCATAGACAGGTTTTGATTGGTTGAAAGTTGATGGTTCTCAGCTGTGGATATGGCAAAGAATTGAAAAACAATTTAAAGAAATAGATGAATAAACAAATGATCATCATTAGAAAACCATCAACGAACGACGAGCAACGAACAACTAAAGTGTAACGACAAAATGAACGTATTTATCATCGGTATCGGATTGATTGGAGGCTCTTTTGCAAAGGATATCCGGCGCATTAATCCGAATGCTAAAATATTTGGGGTCGATGCCAATGAAGCGCACCTAGAGGAAGCAATTTCGTTGAATCTAATTGATGCTAAATCAAGCTATGACAATTTAGCCTTAGCGAATATGGTAATTGTATCAATTCCCGTTGATGTTTTGGTAACTGAGCTGCCCAAAATATTGGATGTGGTGAACGATGATTGTGTGGTTTTTGATGGAGGTTCTACCAAGAGCCTCTTATGTAAGTCACTGGAAGATCATCCTAAGCGAAGAAACTATTTGGCCGCTCACCCCATTGCCGGTACGGAGTTCTCTGGCCCTTCCGCAGCGATAGAGGGTTTGTACGAAGGAAAGACAAATATAATTTGCGAAGTGGAGAAAACCGCTTTCAAATTACAAGAAAGAGCCTTAGAACTCTTTCAAAAAATAGGAATGCGCATTCGGTATATGAACCCCGAAGCACATGATAAACACATTGCCTACGTATCCCATTTGTCACACATCAGTTCTTTTATGTTAGGAAAGACCGTTATCGAGAAAGAGAAAAACGAACGCGATATTTTTGATATGGCGGGATCTGGTTTTGAAAGTACGGTTCGACTTGCAAAAAGTTCTCCGGCGATGTGGACACCCATATTTGAGCAGAATAAGGAGAATGTTGTAGAGACCCTTGATGAATACATTCAGAATCTCGAAGAATTCAAACAAATGCTATTACGAAGTGATTACCAAGGCATTTATGATGAAATGGACAATACAAATAAAATAAGGGAAATTTTAAATGGTATTCCCTTGAACAAAAAGTAAGTAGTTTGTAGGATAAAAAAATAAACGAAAAATTAATATTTAATAGACGAAGACTCAAAATGGTGGAAAATGTCAAACCTTTACCCTTCACCACTTAAGCCTTCACCCAAAAACAAAGTAATGGAGAATACAAAAGAAATGAGAACATGGTTGGATGATATGGGTTTAGATCATCCACTAGTAATAGCAGGGCCATGTAGTGCTGAGACCGAAGATCAAGTGATGCGTATCGCGAATGACTTGAAAGATAGTGATGTCAATTACTATCGCGCTGGTATTTGGAAACCAAGAACACGTCCTGGCAACTTTGAAGGTGTTGGGGCCCTAGGTTTGAAGTGGCTTCAAAAAGTAAAGGCCGAAACAGGGTTGAAAACCGCTACCGAGGTTGCAAACCGCGCCCATGTTGAATTAGCATTGGAACACGATATCGATTTACTTTGGATTGGTGCGCGCTCAACAGTGAGTCCGTTTATTATGCAAGAATTGGCCGATGCTTTGGAAGGAACCGATAAAATTGTGTTGGTAAAAAACCCAGTGAATCCTGATTTAGCTTTATGGTTAGGTGGAATAGAAAGATTGCATACCGCGGGCATCAAAAAATTGGGAGCAATCCACAGAGGCTTTTCAACTTATGAAAAATCAAAATATAGGAACATTCCAGAATGGCAATTAGCCATTGAATTTCAAAATAAGTTTCCTGATTTGCCATTGATCAATGATCCATCACATATCACAGGAAAGCGGGATATGATTTTTGATGTTTCGCAGACTGCCTTGGATTTAAATTTTGACGGATTGATGATCGAAACACATCATGATCCCGATAATGCTTGGAGTGATGCTGCTCAACAAGTCACTCCTGATCGTTTAATCCAGATTATGGACGATTTGAAAATCAGGAAAGAAACTGACCCCCAAGCTGAATACAACCAACAATTGAGCAATTTAAGAGCTCAAATCGATGTTATCGATAATCAGTTGATTGAGACTATGGGAAAAAGAATGAAGATTTCTGATGGGATTGGTCAATTAAAAAAGTCGCGTAATGTAGCTGTTTTGCAATCTAATCGTTGGAATGCGATTTTAGGTAAAATGATTCTCGAAGGAGAAACAAAAGGTCTAAGTGAAGAATTCGTTCTGCGCATGTTTAAAGCAATTCACCAAGAGTCTATCAACCATCAAGAAAAGATTTTGAAGGCCTAGGCGTCATTGCGAGCACTGCGAAGCAATCTGTTGTTTTTTGGCAGCATTTAACAGATTACCTTGTCGTAACTCCTCGCAAAGAGGAACTGAAAAATCCGCTATCGATTATTCGATAGCGGATTTTTTAATTCCCCTATTTTATGAAGGGCCAAGAAATGACCTTTATTTCTTATCTAATTGGTGCCGAGTAATAAACAAAACTGGCAAGTCATCGTCCCCGATATTGGCTTCTACACTTTTGCTAAGAAACATTTATACCCATCTACCTTCGATTATGGCAGTTAATTTTGATGAAATTACCGCATCGTTTGCAGTAATATTCTGAAAACGAATTCCAACAATATTATAAAAGTTGGGAAATTTGTCTAAAACCTTTGGAAATTAGGAGGTACTTTTAGAGAAAATCCGGTATTGTTTAAAATTGACAACACGTATTATATTGACAACATAGCGTAGTAGGTTCAATCAAAAACCCTTATTTTGTAGTTATGGGTAAGAACAGAAGTGCAGTATGAAAGGAACGGTATACAAATCCACGGGCAGTTGGTACACCGTAAAATCTACCGATGGTACTTTTTATAAATGTCGTATCAAAGGTAAATTTCGAATAAAGGGAATTAAAAGTACCAACCCCATTGCGGTTGGAGATGTAGTTGAGTTCAAAATTGAAGGAGTTGGTGATGAAACAGTAGGTGTTATTTCTACCATTGAGGAGCGCAGAAACTATATTATTAGAAAATCGGTCAACCTTTCAAAGCAGACCCATATTATCGCCTCCAATCTAGATCAAGCTTTTTTACTAGTGACGTTAAATAGCCCCAAAACATATCCGATATTTATTGATCGGTTTTTAGCCACTGCAGTAGCTTATGATATTCCCGTTACTTTACTTTTTAATAAAATCGACACCTACAACAGCGATGAATTGGGTGAGGTAAAATACATGGCTGAATTATACAGGAACATCGGTTATACTTGCATCGAAATCTCAGCAAAAACGGGTAAAAATGTTGATCAAGTAAAAGAATTGATGAAGGGTAAAACCAGTATGTTCGCCGGTAATTCGGGCGCAGGAAAATCGACTTTGATCAATTCAATCGAACCTACTCTAGATATAAAGACAGCCGAAATTTCAGAACAACACCTGCAAGGGCAACATACCACCACCTTTGCCGAAATGTTCGATTTAAGTTTTGAGGGAAGGATAATCGATACTCCGGGTATTAAAGGATTTGGTATAGTCGATATGGAAAAGGAGGAAATAGGGGACTACTTCCCCGAATTCTTTAAGTTAAAGGGTAGTTGTAAGTTCAATAATTGCCTTCATTTAGATGAGCCGAACTGTGCGGTTAAGGAGGCATTGGATGCAGATGAAGTGTCATGGAGCCGCTATAAAAGCTATGTTCAGATGTTGACTGGAGAAGAAGAGAATTATCGTACGGATTTATTTGGCGAGAAAAAATGAGGGCAGTAATTCAAAGGGTTTCAAGAGCTAGCGTCACCGTAGAAGGAGAGCAAATTTCTAAAATTGAAACGGGACTTCTGATTTTATTGGGAATCGAAAATTCAGATACCAATGAAGACATCGCGTGGCTTTCTAGAAAAATAGTCAATCTTCGTATTTTTAATGATGCAAGCGAGGTCATGAATAATTCGCTACTCGATAGTAAAGGTGACGCCATTGTAGTCAGCCAATTCACCTTGCATGCTTCAACCAAAAAAGGCAACAGGCCATCTTATATTAAAGCCGCGAAACCAGATGTGGCCATTCCACTTTACGAGAGATTCATCTCACAAATCGAAGCAGATTTGAACAAAAAGGTAGGAAATGGGGTTTTTGGGGCAGACATGAAGGTAGAACTATTGAATGATGGCCCGGTGACCATACTTATCGATACTAAAAATAAAGAATGATGCATATTAAGAATTCTCAACTCGCAGTGGATAACTGGATCAAAGAACATGGCGTTCGCTATTTCAACGAGCTCACCAACATGGCACAACTTACCGAAGAGGTTGGTGAGGTAGCGCGTATTATTGCACGTCGCTATGGCGAACAGAGTGAAAAGGAGTCTGATAAATCAAAAGATTTGGGCGAGGAATTGGCGGATGTTTTGTTTGTAGTGCTTTGTTTGGCCAATCAGACCGGAGTTGATTTACAGCAGGCTTTTGACCAAAAATTAGACCTAAAGGCCCAACGTGATCACGACAGGCATCATAATAATGAAAAGTTGAAATAGTGGTATCTTTGAGGTTCGTTTTTAAAAACAGCCAACCTTGAGATTAAAATTATCCGCACCTGATAAGGCCCTACTAAATTCAAGTATTCAAATTACCGGATCTAAAAGTGAGTCTAATCGATCCTTGTTGCTACAAGCACTATATCCCAATATTTCTATTGAGAATACCTCGAATTCAGACGATGCCGAAGTAATGCAAAAAGGATTGCAAATGACTGAAGGGGTGGTCGATATTCACCATGCTGGCACTGCAATGCGTTTTCTTACAAGTTATTTTGCTTCCCAAGAAGGAAAAGAAGTAATCTTGACGGGCTCGAAACGAATGACAGAGCGCCCAATAAAAGTGCTGGTAGAAGCATTGCGCAAATTAGGAGCTGAAATAAAGTACTTAGAGCAAGAGGGATATCCACCTTTAAAAATAAAAGGGAAGAAACTAACAAAAAGCAAAGTCAATCTTCCAGCCGATATCAGTAGCCAATACATTTCATCGCTTTTGTTGACCGCTCCAAGTTTGGAAAATGGACTAGAGTTAGAATTGATCGGTCAGGTCACTTCCGTACCCTACATTAAAATGACATTGGCTTTACTTGAACAGATAGGGGTCTCCACCTCCTTTAATGGAAATCTTATTAAGGTGATGCCCAAGGCATCGGTTGCATCAACACAATTAGTGGTAGAATCTGATTGGAGCTCAGCATCTTATTTTTATAGTATTGTGGCACTTTGTGAGGTAGGCACTGAAATAACACTTTCGGCTTACAAGAAAAGCAGTCTTCAGGGGGATAGCGTTCTAGCCGAAATCTATCTAGATTTTGGCGTAGAAACTGTTTTCAATCACAACAAAATGACGCTTAAAAAAATAGATAGATGTAAATTGTCAATTGTTAAGTATGACCTTTCCAATGCCCCGGATACAGCGCAAACCATTGCGGTCACTTGCTTTGGGTTAGGCCTAGGTTGTCATCTGACTGGCTTGCACACGTTGAAAATAAAGGAAACAGATCGCCTAGAGGCTTTGTATATTGAGCTTTCAAAATTGGGCGCACTAATTTCCGTTACTGATAAAGCATTGACCCTTGAAGCTTCTACCGGTATTAAATCAAATGTTTCCATTGATACCTACAATGATCATAGAATGGCTATGGCTTTTGCCCCTCTGGCAATAAAGACAGACATTCTCATTAACGATGCAGGTGTAGTTTCGAAATCTTATCCTGACTTCTGGAAGCATATGAAAGCACTGAAATTCAAGGTCACGGAATTATAATTCCGCATTTACTTGACATCCCCTATTCGCACATCGTATATTTGCTGTCTCTTATACACATCT
>JARFRH010000326.1 GCA_029287355.1 Maribacter sp.
CCGCTTTAGCACACCATTATACCAGCTCACCGTACCAATTGAATCACCCGAAGAATACACTGAGCATTCCCCTTCTTCTTCCCAATAAACTTTTTACCTCGCCCTACCAGAAATATTATACGCAAATTTTAGAAACAGAGCAAATCGCCTACGATTTGATTAAATGGGATAGGGAAGACAAATATGAAGAAGGTTGCATTGCATTTAGCAGTCAGAATTATACTAAATCAAGGATTTCAAAAGCGCTAGACTTTTGGAGGTTTAGAAAATTCATTAAACGCGAACTCAAGAAAACGGAATACTCGAAATTAATTGTTTTTACCGGACAATTAGGAATATTTATGTCCGCCTTTTTATGTAAAAATTACAAGGGTCAATATATACTGGACATAAGGGATTATTCGCAACCCATGCATAAATTCAAAAGTCTTTTTAGAAAAGTTATCCATAGTGCGAAATTTGTTGTTATTTCTTCAGATGCTTTTAAAGAGTGGCTACCTAGTTCAAATAATTATATCATCGGACATAATATTGATGTTCATCTTATCGATAAAAGTCTTCAAAAAAAACCGGAATCAAAGGGTTTGTTCAAAAAAGAGCCTATTCGCGTTGATACCATTGGTCAAATCAAGGATTTTGCTGCCGATAGCAAGTTTGTTTTTCAGTTAAAAAATGATTTTCGATTTCAAATGCAATTTATTGGATTTGGACCCACATTACGTCAACTGAAAGATTATGTTAACCAAGAAGGTATACAGAATATAGGTTTTCATGGGCCCTATAAAAAAGAGGAAGAAGAAAAATTGTTGAAAAATACCGATGTCATCAACATCCTAATCAGTCTTAAAGAATATAATAAAGGAAAGACCTTGCTAAGCAACCGGCTCTATCTTTCTGCATTATTCAATATCCCATGTATCGTTAAGTCCGACACCGAGCAAAGTAGAATAATCGAAAAGTATAATTTTGGCATTGTCATCGATGACTATAAAAATCTTAACAGTGCATTAATTGATTACAAAAATGACTTTGACGAAGCCGTGTTTGCCATGAATTGCAGGAATTTTTTAATCGACGTAAAAAAAGATAATGCCATTTTTGAGGCCAAAGTAAAGGCTTTGATAGCAGCTACATGACCAAAAGAAATGATAGGAGACATCATCTGCCAAAAAGGATATAAGTTCTTATTAAAAACATTGTATCGAAAGCTTGGACAATTTGTTAGACAATCTATGAGCGTACATACAAAAACAAAAATATTATCGTTAACATAAAGAAGTATTTAAATTCAATCATTTCAGATTGCAAAACGCAAAGTCAACATAAACTGTATTTACCTTAAAAAGCATAAAACCCAATCATAATGTTCAAAGACAAAACTTTATTAATTACCGGAGGTACCGGATCCTTCGGGAATGCTGTACTCAACCGTTTTCTTGAAACGGATATTAAAGAAATACGCATTTTTTCCCGTGATGAAAAAAAGCAGGATGATATGCGTAATTCATTGAAGAACGAAAAGATCAAGTTCTATATCGGTGATGTTCGCGACTACAACAGCATTTCAAGAGCAATGAACGGCGTTGATTATGTTTTTCACGCTGCTGCACTTAAACAAGTACCCTCCTGTGAATTTTTCCCGATAGAAGCGGCAAAAACGAATGTTTTCGGAACTCAAAACACCATAGACGCGGCAGTTGCCCATAAAGTCAAACGTATTATTTGTTTAAGCACCGATAAAGCGGCATATCCTATTAACGCAATGGGAATAAGTAAAGCATTAATGGAAAAGGTCGCGGTAGCCGCATCGAGGAACATTCCGAATGATGATACGATCGTTTGTCTAACAAGATATGGCAATGTTATGGCTTCACGTGGATCGGTTATACCGCTATTTGTAAAACAAATAGAAGAAAAGACTCCTTTGACGGTAACCGACCCTAATATGACCCGTTTTTTAATGTCCTTGGAAGATGCCGTAGATTTAGTTCTTTTTGCATTTGAACATGGTAATCAGGGAGATTTATTCGTCAACAAGGCGCCAGCGAGCACCATCGGTGATTTGGCCAAAGCGGTGAAAACTATTTTTAATGCCGAAAATGCTATTAAGGTCATAGGAACCCGACACGGTGAAAAACTTTATGAAACGCTTTGTACCCGTGAAGAAATGCAGAAGGCCGAGGATATGGGGGAGTTTTACAGAATTCCAGCGGATAATAGAGACCTCAACTACAGTCGTTATTTTTCAGAAGGTGAAACCGATATCAGTGCAATAGAAGATTATCATTCACACAATACAACGCAGTTGACAGATGAGGAATTAAGACAAACACTCTTAAATCTAGATTACATTAAGGAAAATATCTAAATAAGGAGCTTAGATGGTCTCTCACAAATTGATTAATGGCGAGCAATTTTCCGATAATCGGGGTTCGTTGAATTTTTTTAATGCCTTCGATATGTCTGAAATTAAGAGGCTTTATGAAATAGAACCTATAGATGATCATATCATCCGAGCATGGCAAGGCCACCAATATGAAAAAAAGTGGTTTTACTGTTGCTCTGGTAGCTTTGTCATCAATTTGATTGAACTGGATGATTTTGAAATGCCGTCAAGTAACATTGTGCCCAAGCGATTTTTACTAGAGGCCAAAAAACCTTCCGTTCTGGAAATTTCGGGAGGCTATGCAAATGGTTTTAAGGCCATCGAGAAGAATTCCAAACTCATGGTGTTTTCCAATTTCAGTCTAGAGGAATCAAAAAATGACGATTTTCGGTATGACTTGAAAACCTGGTCTGCCGAATGGTAATTTTCAACCGAGTTGAATGTTAATTGAATAAAATGTATTTCTGATTGTATTTTTCCTGAGTGAACCTGCCTACCGGCAGACAGGTACGAAGAGCGGAAATGAATATAAAATAAGTTTGATGAAAAAAGTAGGTATTACGGGGCAAGCCGGTTTTGTAGGTAATCATTTGTACACTGCGCTGTCTTTGGATGAGTCTGTTGAACTTGTACCCTTTGAACGGTCGTTCTTTGACGATTCAAAATCTCTTGAACATTTTGTGTCGACATGTGATACCGTTGTGCATTTGGCTGCCATGAATCGTCATGAGGATCCCAATGTTATTTATGAGACCAACCTAAAATTAGTACAAAGTCTTATCGGCGCTTGAGAAAATACAAATGCGACCCCGCATATTATTTTCTCTTCTTCCTCTCAAGAAGATCGAGACAACCTATATGGCAAATCGAAAAAAGAAGGAAAGGAAAAATTTGTCGCATGGGCGGAAAAAACCGGAGGCAAGTTCAGCTCACTTACCATC
>JARFRH010000010.1 GCA_029287355.1 Maribacter sp.
TGTTCGTCTCGTGGGCTCGGAGATGTGTATAAGAGACAGATAAAGAGCATCGCTATGAACAAACAATTACTATTTGTAAAAAGACCAAAAGGTGAAGCCGATGCTTCCACGTGGTCATTAGAGACGAATCCTATTCCCGAAATCAGTGAGGGACAATTTTTGGTAAAACAACACTATGTATCCTTAGACCCAGCTATGCGCGGGTGGATGAACGAAGGAAAATCTTATATAGCGCCGATGGAAATTGGTTCGGTAATGCGCGCTGGTTCAGTTGGCGAGGTTGTGGATTCTAAGAATCCAAAATTTCAAATAGGACAATATGTTGTTGGTACAGGAGGGGTTCAACAATACGCGGTCACGGATGGAAAAGGTTTTTATCATGTGGATCCCAAACTAGCACCTTTGCCAATGTACATCGGTACTTTGGGGATGCCAGGGATGACAGCCTATTTTGGGATTACAGAGGTTGGCAAAGTCAAAGCGGGAGAAACAGTTTTAGTTTCTGGTGCCGCCGGTGCCGTTGGCAGCATTGTTGGACAGATTGCAAAAATAAAAGGATGCAAAGTAGTTGGCATTGCAGGTGGACCTGATAAATGTAAGTATGTAGTGGAGGAATTGGGATTTGATGCTTGCATTGACTACAAGAATGAAAATGTAGCCACTCGATTCAAAGAAGAATGCCCTAAAGGAATTGATATATATTTTGATAATGTTGGGGGTGAAATCTTAGATATCGCACTTACAAGATTGCGTATGCATGCACGAATTGTCATTTGTGGCGCTATTTCCCAATACAATAATAAAACCAAAGTCAAGGGGCCGAGCAATTACCTATCGCTGCTCGTGAATAGAGCTAGTATGACTGGAATGGTGGTTTTTGATTATGCGGATAGATATGCCGAAGGCGCCCAGATATTAGGCGAATGGATGGCACAAGGGAAACTAAAAAGCCGTGAAGACGTCTATGAAGGAATCGAAAATTTTCCTGCAACCTTCAACCGACTGTTCTCCGGAGATAAAATGGGAAAATTGGTCTTGAAAGTTATTGAAGAATAAAGGCTGTACGCCGAATGCACTGCGCTTTATCATATAGTATATATGTGAGGCGCATAGCGAAAAGCGATGAGCACAAAGCGAAAAAATGAAAGCAATACGATGTAAAGTATATGGTCCACCATCATCTTTGGTTTTAGAAGAAATAGACAATCTAAAGCCAAAAGCAAAAGAAGTTTTGGTTGAAGTGAAAGCCTGCGGGCTCAACTTTCCGGATACACTGATTATTCAAGGATTGTATCAGTTCAAACCAGAATTGCCATTTACACCTGGCAGTGATGTAGCGGGAATAGTTAAAGAGGTAGGAGTGGGAGTGACACATTTAAAGGTTGGTCAAGAAGTTTTTGGCTTTGTGGCTCACGGTGCATTGGCAGAGGAGGTTCTTGTTCCGGCAAATGCCTGTTTTCCAAAACCCCCTAAAATGGATTTTCCCATTGCAGCCTCTTTTATGATGGCTTATGGTACTTCGTATCATGCATTAAAAGATAGGGCACGGCTAGCGGAAGGAGAAACCCTGCTGGTATTAGGGGCCTCCGGTGGGGTAGGACTAGCTGCAGTTGAATTGGGCAGACTAATGGGGGCCAAGGTGATTGCAGCGGCATCAACTGATGAGAAGTTGGCTTTGTGCAAGGAGTATGGAGCTGATGAAACTATAAATTATACGACACAAGATTTAAAAACCACCATAAAAGAGATGACCGATGGCAGAGGTGTTGATGTCGTTTATGACCCTGTTGGAGGGGCGTACTCAGAGGCAGCACTGCGAGGTACGGCTTGGAATGGAAGATTTTTGGTTGTTGGTTTCGCTGCAGGGGATATTCCTAAAATACCCTTGAACCTACCCTTGTTGAAAGGTGCTTCCATTGTCGGTGTTTTTTGGGGAGGCTTCGCTATGAAAAACCCTAAGGCAAATATGGAAAATACGATGACATTAATGCAATGGCATGCCAAAGGAAAGTTGAAACCCCATATTCACGCTATATACGATTTGGTCGACACTGCAAAGGCATTAGAGGAAATGACCAATAGAAAGGTAAAAGGGAAATTGATTGTTCAAGTTTAAAAAGAAGATATATTATGAGACTAAAGAATAAGATAGCAGTAGTGACAGGCGGGTCAAGAGGAATCGGTCAAGCCGTCTCCGAGTTGTTCGCTAAAGAAGGTGCCACCGTAATCATAGTAGACCTTTTACCACAAGGTCAAGATGTAGCAGACGGAATTACCGCTAGCGGGGGGAAAGCAGAATTCCATGCTGTTTCTGTTACCGATAAATCCGCCATAGAAACCCTCTTCGCAGAAATAAATGACAAATTCGGCACCCTGGACATCCTTATTAATAATGCTGGAATTACCCGAGACAGAACCCTTGAAAAAATGAGCGAAGATGAATGGGATGCCGTAATCAACGTGAATTTGAAAGGCGTGTTTTTGTGTACGCAGGCGGCCGTACCTTATATGAAAGCCAATAAATACGGCCGTATTGTAAGTGCTGCTTCGAACGTAGGTTTACGAGGCAATTTTGGACAAACGAATTATGCTGCCACAAAAGCAGGAGTCATCGCAATGTCAAAAACATGGACGGTCGAATTGGGTAAACATGGCATTACGGCAAATGCCATTGCTCCGGGTTTTACCATGACTGATATGGTAGCTAAGATTCCAGAAGAACATTTTACTGCAATAAAAGCAAGTATTCCGCTAAGAACCGTAGCTCAGCCTATTGATATAGCCTACGGATATTTGTACCTCGCTTCCGACGAGGCACGTTTTGTTTCAGGAATATGTTTAACCATCGACGGAGGAACCTCAAGATAAGATTATGGCAAAGGTAACACTCGAAGATTTTAATGCATTTCGTGAATTGGAAGGGCAGCAACTTCCAGAAGGCGAATGGATGACGGTCACGCAAGAAATGATCAACGATTTTGCAAAGGCTACAGGAGACTTTCAATGGATACATGTTGATGTTGAAAAGGCAACGAAATACTCTCCCTTTAAAAAACCAGTTGCACACGGTTTTATGTCTGTGTCTTTACTTTCCAAAATGCTTGAAGGCGTAATTCAGGTAAAATCCGCTCAAATGGGAGTGAACTATGGCCTAAACAAGGTTCGTTTTCCAAGCCCTGTTTTGGTAAATAGTCGGCTTCGCCTCGTTGGAAGCATCTCAAAAATTGAAGATTATGGAGATAACGGATTGAAAATCACATGGAACTGCATCGTTGAAATTGAAGGTTCTGAAAAGCCAGCTTGCGCTGCCGAGTTTTTAAGCTTAATGTTCGAGTAAGGTCTAATCAAAGAACCGATTTGAGATAATCTACACGAATATTTTGTACTTTAAATAACTAATTAGAAAACCAAACCAATGACCAGACTCTTTGACCTGCTATATTATCAACTCGAAAACCACCCCTTAGAAAAATCCCTCAGTAGCCGTGATACCTCCGGAAATTGGAAAAGTTATAGTTCTCAAGAAATTGTAGATGCTGCAGAACGGGCTGCTTCGGGTTTATTGGGTTTGGGTTTGAAACGGGGAGATAATGTCGCGATGGTTGTCTATAAAAACAGGCCTGAATGGGTAATCATGGATTTTGCGATGCAGATGGCGGGCTTGGTCAGTATTCCATTATACCCGACAATTAGTGTTGGGGAGTATGAGTATATTTTGAACGAAGCAGAGGTAAAAGCGGCTTTTTGCGGGGGTGGTGATCTGTTCGCTAAACTACAGGCTACGCAACAAAATGTAGCGACACTAACAAGTATCTATACTTTTGATAAATTGGATGGGAAACCTTTTTGGGAAGATATATTCAGTACAGAAAATAAAGCGGAGGTTGAAAAAATCAAATCTGGAATAAAAGGAGAGGATTTAACAACGATCATTTATACCTCAGGTACTACCGGAAATCCGAAAGGCGTCATGTTGACCCATGGGAATATTATGCACGTTGTCCATAACACCGAGTCCCTTTTGACTGCTAAATCCGGCGATAATGTTCTTAGTTTTTTACCGCTCTGTCACATATTTGAAAGAGCGGTTTCCATGGTGTACTGTTACAGAAGTGCTAAAGTCTACTTTGCTGGAACGGACAATTTAAGTGGTCCCAGTGGTGATTTAGCAGATGTTCAACCTGTGACTTTTAGCACTGTACCTAGGCTTTTGGAAAAAATATACGAAGCTATTTATAACAAAGGTTTGACTTTGGACGGTACAAAAAGAAAACTGTTTTTCTGGGCTCTTGGTCTAACTGATGATTATGAACTAAATCAGAAGTTATCTTTTGCTAAAAAGATAAAATGGAAGATTGCCGATAAATTGATTTTTAGCAAATGGAGGGAAGCCTTGGGCGGCAAAGTCGGAGCTATTTTCACGGGCGCTGCACCTTGTCCGGTAAAAATTATGCGTGTTTTTTGGGCTGCAGGTATACCTATACGTGAAGGTTACGGACTTACAGAAACATCCCCGACACTCACTGGAAACACCACAGAGCCGGATGGCGTATTATTAGGTACCGTTGGACCGCTTATTCCCGGAGTCGAAATATTGATTGACCAAGAAGGAGGTGAATATAAGGAGGATGAAGGTGAGATTTTAGCACATGGTCCAAATGTGATGATCGGGTATTATAAAAAGCCTGAGGTCAATGCCCAGGTTTTTTGTGAAATTGATGGAAAAAGATGGTTCCGTACTGGTGATATTGGTAAGTTGGTAAAAGGACCAACGGGTCGTGAATTCTTGAAAATCACCGATAGGAAGAAAGAGTTGCTTAAAACTTCCGGGGGCAAATATGTAGCACCGGCACCTATTGAAAATAGAATAAGGGAAGAGTTTTTAGTAGAACAAATGATGGTGATAGGGGATAAGCAAAAATTCGTTTCCGCATTAATTGTTCCGGCTGAGGAAGCGCTGAAAAGCTATTGTGCGAAAAAAGAGATTCCATGGACAGGTTTGCATGAAATTATACAACATAAAAAGGTGCAAAAACGGTATCAGAAAATTATTGACACATACAATCCCGAGTTCGGTCATGTCGAACAAATCAAAAAATTCAGATTGGTTGCCAGTCCGTGGTTACCCTTTCATGAAGATGGTGCTGATGCGGAGTTGACCCCGACTTTAAAACTAAAACGACGGGTAATTCGGGATAAATTCAAGGTAGAAATTCTGAGTATTTATGAGGAGTAAGAGTATCAATTGGAAAAAAATAATCCTGTCATATGATATTTATTAATTCTTGCGACGATGTTGATCTCTTATAAAAGTGAACTCCCTTTTTAAACGCTCTAAACCAAAAAATCATTCCCAAAAATGAAATGGACTTTCTGCTCGTAGTGACCCTGACAAGATTACCTTCGGTTTTCTTTTGGGCTCCCGCCTTAAAATGAAAAGTTCTCATCGCAGAAAGGGCGATGCACTTTTTTATTCCCGAACCCTTTCAAAAGCTTATTGCTTTTGACGGTTCCGAAAACAAAAAAGTCTGCACTTTCGAGCAGACTTTTCGTTCTAAGTGACCCTGACAAGATTCGAACTTGTAACCTTCTGATTCGTAGTCAGATGCGCTATCCAGTTGCGCCACAGGGCCGGTTTAAGGCTTGCAAATATATTTCTTTTTACTTTTAGGGCAAAATAAGAGCTAACAAAAGAAATGGATTTTAAAACCTTTATTCGAGATATAAATGATTTTCCAAAAAACGGTATTGTTTTTAAGGATATTACACCTCTTTTAAGCAACTCTAAGGCACTAAATAGCGCTAGCGATGCCCTTCTAGAGCTTGTCGGAAATGTCAAAATAGATAAGGTCATAGGTATGGAAAGTAGGGGGTTCTTTTTTGCGCCCATTTTGGCTTCCAGGTTAGACGCGGGATTTGTGCCCGTTCGAAAGTCTGGGAAATTACCTTACGAGACCATTTCTGAAGGCTACGCATTGGAATATGGTGATGATAGACTTGAGATACATAAAGATGCCATTTCAGAGGGGGAACGTGTTTTGATACATGATGATGTACTTGCCACTGGTGGAACCGCGAAGGCGGTATGCAAATTGGTTGAAAGATTAGGGGGTCAAATCGTGCAGTGTAATTTTTTGATTGAACTTGATTTCCTAAAGGGTAAGGATAAATTAGGAAATTATGATGTAAAGTCATTGATGCACTATTAACCCAGGGCATTTGTAGTCACATAATAGCGCCACCCTATAATCGCCAATTGCAATTTTGACGCTTTGGCCAAATCCAACCTTTTTTTTGAAAAGGAGGGAAGAAGTGTCTTATTCACTTTAGCTAGGAACTTGAAGAGCGATTTTTTCATTCCATTGGTTTTTACAAATATAGATACTTTATGAACTCATTCGGACTTTTAATATGGAACCGAGCCCAGAGGGCTATGTGGGGGTGTTTTGTGCCCAGATGAAATCATTTTTTAAGAACATTGTAGGGATATGCTTTTCAAAAATGCCAATATATGTGCGGAAAATGGAAATTATGTAGGTGAAAGAATAAGCTTAAGTGAGTGCAACTAGTAGAAAATGAAAGACCGCTGTACGTGGTCTTTTTTATATAAACCTATATGATCGTACCTAGGCTAATAGCGTAATCAAGGATAACATTAAAAACAATAAAATTTTAGCTAGTATAATCATATAAACGGATTTTTAGGGTTAATAATTAGTTGTGGATAATTCGAGATTCAAATAAGATATATATTATTAATGTTCACTTGCAAGAATTTAACCCAATATCAATACAAGTGAATACACTATTGAAACAAAATAAACGAGATGAGTTATACTATTTAGATTATCGTCTTGATGCAGATTATAAAATGTAATAGTCAATACTATGTTATATTGTAATATGTAATAATTGTAGAGGTGTTTTGGGCTCTTTCTAATTCGGACAGGGAAATTTATTTGAAAAAAGCATCTTTTTTAAGCTTTTCATTATTTTTTACATGCAACGAGTGGTGTAAAATACAAAGTATTCCTTCACTCTTTTCATTTCAAATTCTTAGCTATATTTGTTAAAACCAGACGATGCAAAATGTTCTATTTATAATTTCTGGACTGATCCTTTTGGTAGCCGGCGGGAATTGGTTGCTAAAATCCGCAGTTGCATTATCCTTAAAATTGAATATTCCCAAAATTGTAATTGGTATGACGGTGGTTTCTTTTGCCACTTCGGCTCCAGAACTTATCGTTAGTGTGAATTCAGCACTTGAAGGGTATCCTGATTTGGCCTTGGGAAATGTGGTAGGTTCTAATATTGCTAACCTTGGTTTAGTCTTGGGCATCATTATTTTATTGGGCACAATTGATGTCAATAAAAGCTTTTATAAAACTGATTGGCCCATGATGATGCTCGCATCGGTATTGTTTTTCGCCTTTATCTACTTTGATGGCGAGTTGCAACAATATGAAGGTATTATCATGGTTGTTTTGTTATTTCTCTTTTTGGTCTACCTATTGCGGTTTCAGAAAACCGCTGTGGTTGATGAGCTACCCGAAGATGATGTGGAATTACCGCTTTATAAGACCGTGTTATTTTTAGGTTTGGGAGGGGCAGCCCTTTGGGGAGGTTCTGAATTGCTCATTAATGGTGCTGTTGGTACGGCCATGAATTATGGAATAAGTGAACGTATTATCGCTATTACTGTCGTTTCCATTGGCACCAGTATACCCGAATTGGCCGCTTCCATTATTGCTGTCATTAAGAAGGAAAAAGCAATTTCATTGGGTAACCTCATCGGATCGAATATTTTCAATTTGTTTGCTGTTTTGGGAATCACCGCGATCATTACTCCAGTGAAAGTCATGGATGAAGGTTTATTGAGTAGTGATATTTTTTGGATGTTAGGTATTTCCTTTCTTATACTTCCTTTAGTTTTTATTCCAAAGGGACTACGCTTGGGCTGGCGAGATGGCATAATACTTGTGGGAGTTTACATCATGTTTGTGTTCTTTACCATTCGTTAAAAACCCAACCCGATCAATGCGTATTACGGCTATACAACTACCATATTTCCTGCCGCTTTTCCTGTTTTTGGTATCCGGATTTTCTTTAGCTCAAGAAGGCGAATTTGTAAGTGCAACTGTAATCGATCAAAGTACAGGCGAGCCTGTGATTTTTGCAAGCGTACTCCTAAAAGGAAAAGCTAGAGGGGTGATTACCAATTTGGACGGGGGATTTCGCCTGCCAGCACGATATAGGGAGGAAGGGTTCACTATTCAAATTTCCTCAATGGGGTATCAAAAAAAAGAGGTGCCCTTACTTAAATTATCGCTAACCTCGTTAAATACAATCAGTCTAAATCCTGGTGTTTTAGAGCTCACGGAGGCTGTGGTTAGCGCCAAAAAGAAGCGAGAACCAACAGCCAGACAGATTATCCGTAGAGCCATTGTGAACATTCTACAAAATTACCCTACTAGTAATTTCACAACAAAAGGGTACTATCGCGATTACCAATTGGACAGCCTAGGATATTTGAACCTCAATGAAGCACTCTTGGAGGTTTTTGACGCCGGTTTCGATGAAATAGACTCAGCAACCACAAAAACTCGCATTTACGATTATGTTCAAAACAAAGACTTTAGAAGAGATACACTAGCCGACGATCTTTACAACTATATGAATGGGCGAAAAACAATAGATAAGGCTTATTTAAAGGCTTACGGGGGTAATGAATTTACCATACTGCGCGTACATGATGCCATTCGTAATTATAGATTGAACAGTTTCGATTTCATCAATAATATGACTAAGGGCGACATTCTTAAAAATCATTCCTTTAAGAAGCTTGAAGAGACTTATTTTGATGAAGAAAATTTATACACTATTCAAATAAGAAGAACTGAGCCTGGCTTTAAGACAAGAGGTACTATATACATTGCCAAAAAAGACTATGCGATACACAAGCTACAGTATGCTGTTTACGATAGGAGCAAGAAAAATTTAGATCCATTTCTTCAACAACAAGGAATCAAAGGTCAACTTGTTTTTCAAGTTACGACCGAGTATAAAAGGGGAGTGCAGGACAAGATGTTTTTGAATTACATTTCATTCCATAATACCTTCAGATTGGCAAAACCTCCAAAATTTGTTGTAAGGTATTTAACGGTTTTGCCCGAGCGAAGTGCTTTTGTACTACATTTTAATAATAGGTTGGCGTCACGGAGCGGAACAGATATTTCCGATAGCGGATTTTGGTACAAATTCAAGTACAAGGATAAGGAAATTAAATTCCAGAACACTCGAATTATACTTGATAGCACTGTGTATTTATATCCAAAAATGGCTGCAAGACCATTGAACAATATGATGCGCGAATTAGTGACAATGAACAGAAAAAATATGGATGTTGGCCGCGTTTTAAAATTCAGTGTGGGCGGGCTTCTAGATATAGATGGAAACGCTCTCAATACCTGGGAGTACAAGGATTATAATCAATTTCGTGAGTATTTTGTACAAGAATTGGAAAATCATCCGCAGAAGCCCGTTGACAGTTTGTTGATGGATAAATACGCACCGATTTTTGAGAAACAGCCGATGTATCGTCCCGATAATTTTGATGAGTATTGGATGAATACCCCTTTGCAAAAAAGCCAATAAAAAAAGCGTCTTTGATATCAAAGACGCTTTTTTACAACAAATAATACCCTTATATTTTAGCGCTCTTAACCGTTTTAATGATTCTTCCTGCTATTTTGTATGGATCACCATTTGAAGCAGGGCGACGGTCTTCCAACCAACCTTTCCATCCTTTTTCAACTGTGATAATAGGAATTCGAATTGATGCCCCCCGATCGGAAACACCATAGGAGAAATCAGAAACGTGGGCAGTTTCATGTAAACCAGTTAAGCGCTCATCGTTAAATTCCCCATAAACAGCCATATGCTCATCGGTAACCGGTCTAAATGCTTCACATATTTTTTCATATATTTCTTGAGAACCACAAGTTCGCAAAGTTGTATTCGAGAAATTGGCATGCATTCCCGAACCATTCCAATCTCCCTTTACAGGTTTAGGATGGTATTCTATATAATAACCATGTTTTTCAGTCAATCTGTCTAACAAGTACCTTGCGACCCAAATTTCATCTCCTGCTTTTTTAGCTCCCTTGGCAAATAATTGGAATTCCCATTGACCTGGCGCTACTTCTTGGTTGATGCCTTCAAAATTTAATCCAGCTTCAATACATAAATCCGCATGTTCTTCAACAAGATCTCTTCCCCAAGTATATCGACCTCCTACAGAACAATAGTATTTACCTTGTGGTCCAGGAAATCCACCACGTGGAAAACCTAATGGTAGATCTGTTTTCGTATCCATCAAGAAATATTCTTGTTCAAAGCCAAACCAGAAGTCAGCATCATCATCATCAATTTTAGCTCTTGCATTAGAAGGATGCGGTGTTCCATCAGCACTTAAAACTTCGGCCATTACCAACCAGCCCTTCTTTCTTACCGGATCCGGAAAAATAGCTACGGGTTTCAATAAGCAATCGGAAGAACCTCCTGATGCTTGTTCAGTTGATGAGCCGTCAAAAGACCAAATTGGGCAGTCCTCCAATTTTCCACTAAAGTCGTTTTCAACTTTGGTTTTACTTCTCATGTTTTGAGTTGGCTTATGTCCGTCTAGCCAGATATACTCTAATTTTGATTTGCTCATAATAAGGATCGTTAAGTTTTCAATTTTTAAAAGACAGACAAAAATATATCTTTTGATGAATTATCATGATTGTCGAGGGGGTAATTTTATAAAAAGTTATTATTTTTTAGTATACCCCTATTTTTTAGGGGGATATTTATGAATTATTTAATATTAGGTGGTAATTTTGATAAATTATTGAATGGTCATTAAGAGTTTATATCATGTCAAAAATAAGATTCACCGCTATTGCCGATAGTCATAAGCGAAAACCGGTTACTATTTTAGAAAAAGGGAGACGCTCTGAGCTTTTCGGCAAGAACGTTTTCAATACGGAAAAAAGGCTACAATACCTTACCAAAGATGCATTGGAAAGTGTTGAGAATGCCATTTTTTCAGGATCAAAGATAGATAGGAAGATTGCAGATCAGGTAGCGGAGGCCATGAAAGCCTGGGCAATCAGTATGGGAGCAACACACTATACGCATTGGTTTCAACCTTTGACGGGATCTACCGCTGAAAAGCATGATGCTTTTTTTGATTTATTACCTGATGGTAGGGCACTTGAAAAGTTCGGAGGAAGACAATTGGTTCAACAAGAGCCCGATGCCTCTAGTTTTCCAAGTGGGGGTATTCGAAATACTTTTGAAGCTCGAGGCTATACGGCCTGGGATCCAACATCACCAGCCTTCATATACGGAACCACACTATGTATACCAACGATTTTTGTTTCCTATACCGGTGAGGCGCTAGATAATAAAGCACCGCTTTTAAGAGCTTTACATGCCGTTGATCAAGCTGCTACGGCAGTTGCCAAATATTTCGATAAGAATGTTTCCAAGGTCAATGCAACTTTAGGATGGGAACAGGAATATTTTCTCATCGATAGGGCTTTAGCGGAATCTCGACCCGATATTACCATGACTGGGCGCACGATTGTAGGCCATTCGGCAGCGAAGGGGCAACAATTGGATGATCATTATTTTGGAGTGATACCTGCAAGGGTGATAAGTTTCATGAGTGACTTGGAACAAGAATGCACCAAGTTGGGTATCCCTGTAAAGACGAGACATAATGAAGTGGCACCAAATCAATTTGAGCTTGCCCCGGTTTTCGAAGAAGCCAACCTGGCCGTAGATCACAATTTATTGCTGATGGATGTGATGGATAAAATGGCGCATAAGCATAATTTTAAAGTACTTTTTCATGAAAAACCATTTGCAGGAATAAATGGTTCAGGCAAACACAACAATTGGTCTTTAGTGACCGATACGGGGGTGAATTTATTAAGTCCGGGTTCAACCCCGATGAAGAACCTCCAGTTTTTGACCTTTTTTGTGAATACAATTAAAGCAGTGGATTCTTATGAAGAATTACTCAGATCATCAATTGCTTCTTCGGGTAATGATCATCGTTTAGGGGCCAATGAGGCTCCACCGGCAATTTTTTCCATATTTATAGGAACACAATTAAGTCAGGTTCTTGATGAATTGGAAGGAGTTTCCATGGGAAAACTTTCTCCAGAGGAGAAAACGGAACTGAAGCTAAACGTTGTCGGTAAGATTCCCGAAATCTTACTGGACAATACCGATACCAATCGAACCTCCCCTTTTGCTTTTACCGGCAATAAATTCGAAATGCGAGGAGTGGGCTCACAGATGAATTGCGCGAAGCCCATGACTATTTTGAATACTATCGTCGCGAGGCAGTTACAAGATTTTAAAATAGAGGTCGATACCTTAATCGACAAAAAGAACCTTAAAAAAGATGAGGCCGTTTTTAATGTACTAAGAGAATATATAAAAACATCCAAGCGTATTCGTTTCGATGGTGATGGGTATAGTGCAGCATGGGAAAAAGAAGCGAAGAAACGAAAGCTGAGCAACAACAAGACCACTCCTGAAGCGCTTCGAGTGCTTACTTCGGCAGAAAGTCTATCGCTTTTGAAATCAATGGATGTAATGAGCGAAGTGGAGGTGAAAGCCCGCCAAAAGGTAGAGCTCGATGCTTACATCATGCATGTGCAAATAGAGGGTAGGGTATTGAACGAGCTCGTATACAACTTTATAATCCCATCAGCGATAGGATATCAAAATAAACTTATTAAAAATGTAATAGGCCTTAAGGACATTTATGGGGCAGGTCATAAAAAGTTGGTGGGTAGTCAAATGGCCATTATTCAACAAATTTCGGAACATATTGAAATCATTAAAGAAAAATCCGATGCCATGACCAATGCACGAAGTAGCGCCAATAAATTAAAGGATAACTACAAGAAAGCTACCGCCTATTGCGAGCGCGTCAAATCACACTTTGAAGAAATCCGCTATGACTGCGATAAATTAGAACCTGTCTCTTATACACATC
>JARFRH010000020.1 GCA_029287355.1 Maribacter sp.
ATGTACAGAGCCTTTACCTCCATTTCCGGAAGTAAGAAAAACTTTAACGTAGTCTACAAAGTTGCCTTCAGTCATGAGGGATTAAAATTTTGACAAAGGTAGGTGAATTTTAATCCTCTATAGGCGAACTGATAGCATAGGTTATTCCAATGTCCTCTTTTAATACCCATGGTTTTTCAGGAAAGGCCATTCTTCTGGCCCCCAATTTTTCCATTGCCCTTTGTGAACGATAATTTTTTAGGTTTACATAAAAAATGACATGCTTTTTATGTTGTAGAGCATGATTGACCATCAAGGTCTTAAACACGCGATTGTAATGACCTCCCCAATAGGCCCTACCTAAAAAGCTCCAACCAATTTCAATAGCACTCATAGATTCATTTATAATATTAAATCTTGAACTGCCAATTATTTTTTCTGTTTTGGCATCTAAAATGACCAAAGCTCCATTAGAGGCGATTGATTCATTGAAAAAGGCAGTAAAATTTTTGAGGGTATAGCGGTCTTTATTTTGGTGTTGTGCCCATATCAAGGGATCAGAGACGATACCATAGAGGGCATCAAAATCAAGTTGATCCAGAGGTCGCAATGCTACGACATCATTTTTGAGAAATGGTTGTAGATCGAGATGCATAGTCAGAAAGTCACCAATGAATCATCAAAGAAATAAATATAAATTAGATATCCGACAGCAGACAACACAAAGAGCAAGAAGGCTATACCACAGGTAAATAAGCATCCTTTTAATCCTTCTTTTGGTCCAATTACTTCCTCTGCCATAAATAATAATATGTCGTTACGCCCCTAAATAATTTAGATAGCGCTAAAGGAACCCTATCCAAACTTCATGGCTATAACTCCTCAATTACTTTACCTAGTCTCATCGTAATCTCATCGATGGCCCCAATACCATTTACGCTGTGAAATTTGCCCTGCTCTTCATAGAAATCTTTTAAAGGAGCTGTCTTTAAATTGTATTCCTCAAAGCGGTTTCGGATCTTGTTTTCATCTTGATCATCACTCCTACCGCTTAACTTACCACGTTCTAAAAGACGTTGAATCAATATTTCATCATCTGCCTCTAATGCAATTGTCGCATCGATTTTCATCTTCTTACCTGCTAAGAACTTATCCAAAGCTTCAGCCTGAGCCGCTGTCCTAGGAAAACCATCAAAAATGAATCCGCTTGCTTCGGGGTTTTTGTCAACCGCATCTTCCAACATTTTTATGGTCACTTCATCGGGTACCAAATCCCCTTTATCGATGTACGATTTTGCCAATTTACCCAAATCGGTATCGTTCTTCATATTATAACGGAATAAATCTCCTGTAGAAATATGCTCCAAATTATAGTTTTCTTTCAAAAATTCGGCTTGGGTGCCCTTTCCGGCGCCCGGTTTGCCAAATAGTACGAGGTTGATCATATGCTTCTGGTTTAGTTGGTATACTTCTCTGAGGTTTCGACCCAACTCATTGTAGTCAAGTCCGTAACCCACGATAAATTTATTTGGTATTTCAAGACCGACATAGTCGATTTTGTATTCTCCGTTATAGATTTCCGATTTATAAAATAAACTAGCAATTTTAAACTCCTTCACATCGATATCCGAAAACATGTGGATTAATTGCTGTAGTGTGCGGCCCGTATCGATAATATCTTCCAGAATAATAACACTTCTCCCTTTGATATCCTCTGAAACGTCAAGAAGGGTCTCTACGATGCCTGTGGAAGTCAATCCGCCGTACGAGCTAAGTTTTACGAAGGTAACTTCGCATGGATGTTGGTATTCCTTTAAAAAATCGGAAACGAACATGAAAGCACCATTGAGTACCCCTACAAAAATAGGAGTCTCATCCTTATAGTCCTCAGCAATCTTTTCAGCAATATTCTTTACTGCCTCCAAAATTATTTCTTCGGACAAATAAGGTCTAAAATATTGGTCGTGGAGTTTTATCACTGTCTTTTTTTAAGGATGGCTAATATAACAATTTGATTTTGCATTTTTCAATGGACACACGTCGTTTTCATATTTAGACGTATTTTTACCGAACAACCTGCTAACAAGGTTAATCAAATGACAATGGAATACTTTTCATCGGATTTTACATTGGGAATTTTAGGGGGTGGACAGCTCGGTAAAATGATGCTCTACGAGACCCGAAAATTTGATATTCGCACCAAAGTGATGGACGCTTCTGGGGAAGCCCCTTGTAGAATAGCCTGTGACGAATTCATCAAAGCAAGTTTAATGGATTATGATGCCGTTTATAATTTCGGTCAAGATGTTGATGTGCTTACCATTGAAATAGAAAATGTCAACCTTGAAGCGCTGGAAAAATTGGAAAACGAAGGTAAAAAGGTCTTTCCTCCTACTAAAGCCTTGCGAATCATTCAAAACAAAGCAAAGCAAAAACTATTTTACGTAGACCACGGTATTCCTACAGCGGACTTTCATCGATTTGCCTATAAAAGTGAAATTGAGGACAGTATTCATAATGGGGGACTCGAAATACCCTTTATTTGGAAGGCCGCCCAATTCGGATACGACGGTCAAGGTGTTAAAGTCGTTAGAAAGATTTCGGATTTGGAAGAATTACCCGCCGGGGAATGTATAGCTGAAGAAATGGTTAATTTCAAAAACGAACTGGCCGTTATCGTTTCGAGAAGCGTGAGCGGTGAAGTCAGAACCTATCCTGTGGTTGAAATGGAGTTCCATCCTGAAGCGAATCAGGTAGAGTATGTTATTTGTCCAGCAAGAATTTCAGATGAGGTCGCTAAAAAAGCTCAAAAAATCGCGCTTAAAGTTTCCGAAAAAATTCAACAAGTCGGACTTTTAGCGGTAGAAATGTTCCAAACCCAAGATGATGTGATATTGGTCAATGAAGTCGCCCCAAGGCCCCATAATAGTGGTCATTACAGTATCGAGGCTAGCTATACAAATCAATTTGAGCAACATGTTAGAGCCATTTTGGATTTACCTTTGGGAAATACAGATAGTAAAGTTGCCGGTATCATGGTGAATTTAGTGGGCGCGGAAGGACATACTGGAAATGTCGTTTATGAAAACATTGAAGAAATCATGGCGATGGACGGTGTTACACCTCATATTTATGGAAAAAAGCAAACCCGCCCTTTTCGAAAAATGGGACATGTGACCATTGTCAATGAAGACATTACGGAAGCTAGAAGAATAGCCCAAGAAGTAAAAGAAAAAATAAAAGTAATCAGTAAATAATTATGAGTAAAGTAGCCGTAGTCATGGGAAGCACAAGCGACCTACCCGTAATGCAAGATGCCATTGACATCTTAAAAGGTTTCGATATTGAAGTGGATGTCGATATCGTTTCAGCGCATCGTACACCGGAGAAACTTTTTGATTTTAGTAAAAATGCACACACTAATGGCTATACCGTAATCATTGCAGGTGCAGGAGGGGCCGCCCATTTACCTGGCATGGTGGCATCCATGACCCCACTGCCGGTTATCGGTGTACCTGTAAAAAGCAGTAATTCTATTGATGGATGGGATTCTGTACTTTCCATTCTTCAAATGCCCGGTGGAGTACCCGTGGCGACCGTGGCGCTAAATGGCGCTAAAAATGCCGGAATTCTCGCGGCACAGATTATTGGAAGTTCCGACAAATGTGTTCTGGATAAAATTATTCTATACAAAGAAGGATTGAAGCAAAAAGTCATTGAAGGAGCGAAATCAGTGAACAGCAAGAAGTAAACATTTGCAGATGGCAGAAGGCTGTCAGTTCTTGCTTGGTAGAGAACTTTTTGAAATCAATACTCAAACCTAATTTTTCAATACTAATATTATGAATCCCCTTTTATCCCCATTCGATACCGCCCCCTTTTCAAAAATCAAAAATGAACATTTTAAACCTGCTTTTTTAAAGGCGATGGAAGATGCTCGAGCCGAAATCGATATCATAACTTCAAATACCGAAGTACCTAGTTTTGAAAATACAATTGAAGCTTTAGAGTTCTCGGGGCAGCAACTAGACAGAATCTCGAGTGTGTTCTTCAATCTTAATTCCGCAGAAACGAATGAAGAAATTCAGAAGATTGCACAGGAGGTTTCTCCCCTACTTTCAGAATTCGGAAATGATATTACGTTGAATGAAGAATTATTCAAGAAAATCAAAGCTGTTCATGAGCAAAAAGATAGTTTGGATTTAACGGCAGAACAACAAACTTTACTTGATAAACGTTACAAAAGTTTTAGCCGTAATGGGGCCAATTTATCAGAAGACAAAAAGAAAAGGCTTCGTGAAATCGATGCGGAACTTTCAAAACTCAAATTAAAATTCGGAGAAAATATTTTGGCAGAGACCAATGCTTACGAAATGCACCTGACGGATGCAAAGGAGGTAGCAGGGTTACCTGATGGAGCCAAAGAAATGGCCGCACAATTGGCCAAATCAAAGGGTAAGGAAGGATGGCTGATCACTTTAGACCACCCCAGCTATATTCCTTTTATGAAGTACGCTAAAAATCGTGAATTACGAAAAGAACTCTCGCTCGCTTTCGGCAGCAAGGCCTTTAAAAACGACGCACTCGATAATCAAGAAAATGTAATTCGAATAGCAAAGTTACGTCATGAACGTGCCAATCTCCTGGGATATAAAACCCATGCACATTTTGTTTTGGAAGAACGCATGGCAGAAACTCCCGAGAAAGTACATTCGTTTTTGAACGAACTACTTGAGAAAGCAAAACCAGCTGCAGAACGAGAGTTCGAACAATTAGAAGATTTTGCCAAAGACCTTGACACTATCGACCGACTTGAAAAATGGGATGGCAGTTATTATTCCGAAAAGCTAAAACAGAAATTGTTCAGCTTGGATGACGAACAGTTAAAGCCATATTTCAAATTGGAAAACGTCATCAATGGCGTTTTCAAGGTAGCCGAAAAACTATTCGGATTACAGTTCGAAGAGGTTTTCGATATCGATACCTATCATGACGAAGTGAAAACCTTCCGGGTATATGATACCGATAAAAATTTCATTTCCCTTTTTTATGCGGATTTCCATCCCCGGAGTGGAAAACGTGGTGGCGCATGGATGACCTCCTTCAAATCACAATGGAAAAAAGATGGTGAAAATGTACGGCCGCATATATCGAATGTGTGCAACTTTACACCCTCTACCGCAACTAAACCCTCCTTATTGACCTTTAACGAAGTAACCACTTTATTCCATGAATTCGGTCATGGCCTACATGGCATGTTAGCTGATACAACCTATCCTAGTCTTTCAGGAACTTCGGTATATTGGGATTTTGTTGAACTACCTTCACAAGTCATGGAAAACTGGTGTTACGAAAAAGAGGCTTTGGAGTTGTTTGCAAAACACTATGAAACAGGTGAAGTAATACCTATGGAATTGGTACGGAAAATTAAAGAATCGGCTACTTTTCAAGAAGGTATGGCAACGATGCGCCAACTAAGTTTCGGACTCTTGGATATGGCATGGCACGGTGCTGACCCTTCTGATATAACAGATGTAAAAGCGCACGAAACCAAAGCCTTTTCAGGCACAAATCTGTATCCTGACACTCCTGAAACTTGTATGAGCACTGCTTTCGCACATATTTTTCAAGGTGGGTATTCTTCGGGTTATTACAGTTACAAATGGGCCGAGGTCTTAGACGCCGATGCCTTTGCCTATTTCAAAGAAAAAGGTATTTTCAATAAAGAAGTCGCTACAAGGTTCAAAGAGCACGTACTATCAAAAGGAGGTACGGAAAAGCCTATGGTGCTCTATAAAAGATTTCGAGGGGCAGCACCCAAAGTGGAGGCTTTGCTGGAAAGAGCAGGCTTATTGGAGGAAAGTGCCTGATTTTTCATACTTGATTACGGCCTACTGTTGCACATGAACAACTTGTTTTAGCAGGTATACCACATTTACCCTCAACTTTACAACAATAACTTTCAACAGGTCTTGATATAAGGTATTTTGGGTTTTAAATTGAACCCCGATCTAACCTATGAAAAAGTTGTTTTTTCTTGTGCCAGCAACTATTTTACTTGCCTGTAGTACTGATTTCGATGAAATCCAACAGGAAATAGAAAACAACCAACCTAACATAAATTTTCAAGCCCTTTCCATCGATGAACATACACAGCCCGGTGCCGTAATCGGAACCATCACAGCTTCTGATTCAGTTATCGACGACTTGACTTTTACTATCAACAGCGAAAGTGGTCTTACAATCGACGAGGAAAGTGGCGAAATTACACTAGGAAACAATCTCGTTTTAGATTATGAAGTCAATCAGAGTATTCCCTTCACAGTTTCTGTATTTGATGGAAAAACGATTGTAGCGCAGGCCTTCGAGCTTTTTATTAACGACATCAATGAATATGCACTATTATCGGAAGAACAAAAGGAGACCATTGCCTATTTTCAATACTTGACCCTTTGGAAAGCGCCAACGAATAGTCCTTTGGACAACTCCAGTCGCTGGAATCAGTCTATGAAACTTTACCTAGATGGGCAGATCACCACAGAATTCAGGGCCGACGTTGAAGCGGTTCTTGATGAATACAATGTTATTTTCGAAAATAGTGAATTCAGTATTTCGCTTGTCAACACATCGGAAGAATCAAATGCGCATTTGTACTTTGGTGAAGCTGCCGATATTGAAGGGCTTTGGGATGATATATTCGAAATCATAGACGGACAAACTTATGCCGGCTATGCTATAACGGG
>JARFRH010000053.1 GCA_029287355.1 Maribacter sp.
CTACACACGATTTTTGGATTTAAAAAGAGCAGAAGCGCAAACTAGAGAAGCGCGCATAGAAATGGCCCTAGAAAAGGTACGATCCAGAACCATGGCCATGCAAAAAGGTGAAGAGCTTAAAGAGGTCATCGTATTATTGTATAAAGAACTGATTAAACTTGGCGTAACCAACTTTGTAACCTGTGGTTATGTTGAAATAAATGAGGCAACCAAGCGACAAGAGACTTGGGTTACAAGTCCGGGCGGAGACTCTTTAGGGCTGTTTTATTTGCCACTTACTGGAGATGCCACTTTTGACGAACGCTACAGCGCATGGAAAGACCAGCAAGTCGTATTCCATCAAACCGTGGCTGGAGAAAACAGAAAGCGGCATCTTGAATTTACCATCACCACTTTTAACTCGAAAGAAGCAGAAGAAATGGTGTTGAGTCAATTCCCAGATCCAACGGTTTTTTATTGTTTCAATTTCTCTCATGGTTACTTGCATTTAGTTTCAGAATCTCATCTCAGTGAGGAAGAGGAAACTCTAATGGCGAGATTCACAAAAGTTTTTGAACAGACCTATACAAGGTTTTTGGATCTAGAAAAATCTGAAGCTCAAGCAAGAACTGCACAAATAGAAGCGGCTATGGAACGAATTCGGAGTAGAGCGCTCGCTATGAGAGGCTCCAATGAAATCATGGATGTTATGACAGAAATACGTCGACAAATTGATTCCTTAGGCCAGTTAGATATAGAAGCTAGTGTAGTTCACCTTTATCAAGAAGGAGCTTCAGAATTTGAATCCATCGCCGCAGTAAGGCCTCCTGGAGAAAGTGGAGAGATTGTTTTGGCCCGTGTACTATTTCCTATTGATGCTTCCGATCAAATTAAATTCATGATGAAAAAGTATGCTTCTAAAGACACGGAATACACCATTGAATTTGACAAAAAAATGGCTGAAGACTGGCAACAAGTAATGCTAAAACATGCCCCAATGATTGCAGAACGAAGAGTCGGATTTGTTAATGACAGAAGACTGTCTGAACATTCTGAATATTGGAATTTTTCTGATTTTTCGGACGGCTCTCTTTTATTGGTAACACATTCTCCTGCTTCCAAAGACACAAAATCAGTTTTAAGAAAAGCCTCGCAAGTATTTGATTTGGCATATAAGAGGTTTAAAGACCTTCAAAAGGCAGAATCTCAAGCCAGAGAAGCCCAAATTGAAATGGCACTGGAAAAAGTTCGCTCCCAATCCATGGGTATGCAATCCACTGCAGATTTTGCTGAGGTTACAACAGAAATGTTCAATCAATTGCGAAATTCTGGTGAGGACTTATTTGCTACGGGCATTGTGTTTTGCGATAAACACAACGGCCATGTAGAACAATGGCACAGCATTCCTGGAGGCGGGATGCTAAGTCCTATGATTGTACCGGTAGATTTAGATTATATTCATCAATACCGTTACGACCAGTGGAAATCTGGAAAAGCGTTGTTTTCTATTGAAATACCCAGCCATTTTATAGAACAACATTTTGAGGATATCTTTAAACTGCCCTCGGCCCAAGTCACCCTAAAGGATTTAGAATCTAGAAATGCGCCAATGCCATCGGCACCATCTTGGGAAATAGATTATGGGGCGTCTTTTAAAAATGGGTACATCCTTATTTCGTCTTTAAAACCTCTTAAAAACACTGATATATTACCGCGTTTTGCTCAGGTTTTCGAACAAGCCTATACCCGTTTTTTAGATTTAGAACGTGCAGAGGCTCAGGCTAGGGAAGCAAAAATAGAAGCGGCTTTAGAAAAAGTAAGATCCCGAACTTTGGCGATGCAAAAAAGTGATGAACTGGCAGAGACTTCTGTCGTTGTATTTAAAGAACTTTTAGCTCTGGGAATTCAGCCCAATCGCTTGTTTATTGGTATTGTAAAAGACAATGGTGATGCTATTGACGCTTGGGCAACCAACGAAGATGGTAGCAAAATTGAACAGCATTTTAAACTATATACGTCTAAAAACAAGTCGATTAAAAATATGGTTGCTGGTTGGAAGCGACAAAAAAAATCAGCCATAATTGACATGAAAGGCAAAGAACTTCAGGAGTATTTTCACTACTTAAACAAGGTGATGCAAATTCCGTTCATTGATGGTTTAAAACAAAAAAGACGTGTTCAAAACATTGCCTATTTTTCAGGAGGTTTAATTGGTATGGCCGCACCTGAGGAGCAACCTCAAGAGACCATCAATTTATTAGAGCGTTTCGCCGCAGTCTTTAATTTAACGTATACGCGATTTAAAGATTTAAAAATAGCAGAGGCACAAGCGGCACGAGCCGAACTGGATTTAATTAATTTACAAAAAGCGAAAAAAAATGCCGAAGAGGCTCTAAGCGAGCTACAAAGTACACAAAAGCAACTGATTCAGTCTGAAAAGATGGCGAGTTTAGGGGAATTAACAGCAGGTATCGCCCATGAAATACAGAACCCTTTAAACTTCGTCAACAACTTCTCCGATGTCAGCAAAGAACTTTTAGAAGAAATGCTCGAAGAAATTGAAAACGGTGACCTCGAAGAAGCAAAAGCCATCATGGAAGACGTGATCCAGAACCTTAATAAAATCAATCATCACGGGCAACGTGCAGATGCTATTGTAAAAGGGATGTTGCAACACAGCCGTGCCAGTGGTGATAAAAAAGATGCTACAGACATTAATACCTTGGCCGATGAATATTTAAGATTGGCCTATCACGGTCTCAGAGCTAAGGATAAAACCTTTAACGCCGAGCTTATAACCGATTTCGATAAGACGATCGCTCCTATTAAGATGATCCCCCAAGATATTGGGCGCGTCATTCTTAATCTACTGACCAACGCCTTTTATGTGGTTCATGAAAAAAGCAAAACCAACACCCCAAACTATAAACCAACGGTTTATATCAGTACAAAAAAGAAATCTAAAGTGATTGAAATCACTGTAACCGATAATGGTCATGGGATACCAGAGTCCGTAAAAGAAAAAATATTTCAGCCCTTTTTTACCACCAAACCAACAGGACAAGGAACTGGACTCGGTTTATCCTTAAGCTATGATATTATGACCAAGGGTCATGGCGGTGATTTAAAGGTAGAAACCAAAGAAGGTGAAGGTACTTCCTTTATAATGCTATTACCAATTGAAAAATAGAGTTATGGATAAAGACAAGGACATCTTATTAGAAAAGACGAGTAATAACTGGGTTGCACTCTGTTTTGGAGATTTACCAATTAGCAGGTCAAATGATATGGTGTTACCGGATGTTATGGGTTATGGGACCACATTAAATGAAAAAATTACTGGTATAAGAGCATATAAAAAGCTGATTCTAGAAGGGATTGAGCAACGTAAACACCTCAAAAATTTTAATTATACAATTTCACCGGTTTACAATAGGTCTCTAGGAGACGATACCGTTCTGGTGGTGAACGAAATCAAACTCATGTACCTACTTGAGGAAAATGAAATAGTCTTGGACCTGAGACTTTCAACGGTATATGTTTATAAAGCATCGAAATGGATGGTATTGCACTGGCACGGGTCATTAGGCATGGATGAAGAAGATGGGACCTGGCATCAGGAGGAATGGAAGCGCGAAAACGAAAAACTACAAAAGAAAGTAGATGAGCAAACCAAGGAATTAAAAAAGTCGTTGGCAGAACTTAAAGCAACCCAGAGTCAACTGATTCATTCAGAAAAAATGGCCAGTTTAGGAGAATTAACAGCAGGTATCGCTCATGAGATTCAAAACCCACTCAATTTTGTCAACAACTTTAGCGAAGTGAGTAATGAATTGATTGATGAAATTCAAGAGGAAAGAGCAAAGAATATAGAAAATAGAGATGAAGAATTGGTTGACGAAATTTTAGGCGACATCAAACAAAACCTTGAAAAAATAAATCACCACGGTAAGCGTGCCGATAGCATCGTAAAAGGGATGCTGCAACACAGTCGCGCAAGCAGTGGTAAAAAAGAACCTACAGATCTCAATGCTTTAGCCGATGAATATTTGAGATTGGCTTATCATGGTTTGAGAGCTAAAGACAAAAGCTTCAACGCAGACTATAAAACGGATTTTGATCCCAATCTGCCCAAAGTAAATGTGGTGTCACAGGATATCGGAAGGGTGCTTTTGAACCTGATTAACAATGCTTTTCAGGCTGTTAACGAAAGGGGCAAAAAAGGAGCGTCTGGATATAAGCCAGAAGTTTCCGTCGAAACCAAGCTAACAACTAAGAACAAAACACTAATCACTATACGAGATAACGGTCCCGGCATCCCCGACCACATCAAAGAAAAAATCTTCCAGCCTTTCTTTACTACCAAGCCAACGGGTTCAGGAACTGGGCTTGGATTATCCTTATCTTATGATATTGTCAAGGCGCACGGTGGTGAGATAAGTGTAGAAAGCGAACAAGGTGTAGGAACTGAGTTTATTGTTGCCTTACCTTTTAAAATCAATCAATGATCATGATATCAAAAACGAAAACCATACTATTCCTTTCATTCCTTACGGCCATTTTTACGGTATCCTGTAATGATGATGATGTTCAAAAAGGTACTCTTGACCCAACCGCTTTCCGAGCGCCTATCACCAAAGCTTTTGAGTACACCGAAACCAAACCCATCGAATGGCAAGTCATTGACCCAGATAGTATTGACCTTCCTCAAATCTACCCGTTGGACATTGACAAAATACCCTCTCAGCCATTCAACATCAGTGAGTTCAAACCTGTAAAGTCTCCAATGAAGGAATCTCCCCTGGATTTGGATCCCAATAATCGGATGAAGCTGGAGTTTGACACCATTCCGATTGAAAAGAAAATTTCCATCCTTCCCACGCCTGTTGTCACCCAGATGGACAGACCGCAGAAGCTCGAAGGAACCACTGCCGTCCTGTTACAACTTTCTAGAAATCAGGGGCTTCCCGGGAACGACATCCGAAAAATCATTCAGAACGAAGACGGTTCTTACTGGATTGCCACATTCGACGGAGGACTGGCTCTCTACAACGGAAATGAGTTATATACTTATAATTATTTACGAATCTGGAATATCGAGAAAGATCAGGATGGCAAACTCTGGGTGGCCACAGAAAATGGGATCTACGTTCTTAACTTCAAGAAAAAAACCCAAACCCATTTCCTGACAAGACAGTTAATGCTTTCTCTTCTTTGTGATCATCAAAATCAAATATGGATGACCCATTGGCAAAAGGGCACCTATGTCATGGATAGTGAAATGGAGCATTTACGTCGAATCACCAATCCTGGATTTCTAGGTATTCGTCCTAATTATCCATTAATAGAGGACAGGAGTCACAATGTTTGGCTATTAAGCCAAAGCGGGGATCAAACCGTAACCAGTATCATCGGTGAAGACAGACAGTACTATACAAACATCCTGCCTTATGGTGGCTATCATTTTCTGGATCGTAAGAATAGGATGTGGATGACTTCTTTAAGTGGCACCTTTGGCATTTCATTAGACGATAAAACTGTCCGTACCCTTAATGAGAAGGATGGTTTTAATGAAGAAGCACAATTTTGGGAAGAAGCGCAATTTTATGAGGAAGACAATCAAGGAAGATTATGGATGATAACTAGTGATAGCATCCATGTACTCAACAAGGAGTACACTAAAATAAAATCAATTGCGACCAACAGTCCTATAAGGTTTGGAAATACGATAAAAGATAAAAGAGGCATCATCTGGATTGGTACTACGAATGGAATCCTTCTGGTGGATCCGAATGGGCCCTTTGCGGAGGTCCTGGACGAATCTGATGGGCTAATGGATGGTCAAATCAGGAGTATAGAGGAAGACCATCGCGGGGATATCTGGCTCGGAACACAAGACGGAATCAATATTTATAGCCCTTCCACCAAGACCCTCAAGGCGATCGATGATGCAACTCTACAAAACCCAAATTCAAGAAATATTTTTTTCATCAGGGAATTTGAGAAAGACAATCTATTCGTTGATGGAGATCAGCAGGGTTTTCTCATCATAAATCGAAAGGAAAAAGTACTCACCCGATATCTTACAACGCAACCCATTGCACAACGGATTTTCGGCGCCCTCAAAGACAAAGAGGGCAACTATTGGTTAGGCACCGAGAATGGACTCGCGGTTTATAATCCGGTATCAAATGAATTAAAGACCATCCCAGAAGAGTCTCCCCAATTAAATTCTGATTGGGTAAGCTGTATTCTCGATGATGGATCAGGCCGTTACTGGCTGGGCACGACCAATGGATTGGTTATCATAGATCCAGATAATAATACGATCCAATATTTACGGGAACAGGAAGGATTGCCCCATAACACCGTCCATACGATCATACACAGGGAGGATGGTACGTTGTGGGTGGCAACAGATGGTGGCATCTCGATTATAGATCCTGTCGGTCAAACCATCACTAATCTAGGGGAAGCAGAAGGACTCGTACCGGACGCCGTGTACAA
>JARFRH010000008.1 GCA_029287355.1 Maribacter sp.
CATTGAAGCTATCATCTCCTTCGGCATGGGGATTCTTCCACGGTGCGTCAATACTTCTAAAACCGATTTCAGTGAATACAATAGGTTTTTTGAATTTTGTATGGACCTTTTCGATTTTGGTTATCACCTTATCGAAATTGGCTTTTAATTCAGCTTTTGTCGGATTGTCGTTCTTGCTCAAAGGGTAATAACAGTTCAGGCCGATAAAATCGAGTTCGTCCCAAAAGTCGATATTTTCGAACTCGGAACCCCAATTGGCGGCATAGGTTAGTTGACCGTTGAACAAACCTCTTGTCTTTTGTATCATGTTGCGCCATTGGTCGCCATGGCCTAAGGTAGCTTTTGTGAATTCGACACCAAGGCAAAGTGCATCCATATTATGGATTTCGGCCAATAAGGCATAGTGGCGTATCCACCGATAATATTGATCAAAGAATTTATTCCAATCCCCTTCGTTCGACATTTCAATATCGCCGGGCCAACTACCCCCACCTACCCAGACCTGTGGTTTCAAGACTGTAAACATGCCCAACTTTTTGGCTTCATAGGCCGAATGCACTAAACTCTCGTCATTTTCATCATTGGCACTATTACTGAATCTGAATGGTTCCGGTTTTTTGCTATCACGCATAAAAGTATAGGGCACCAATGCCAAGGCATTGCTACCCATTTCGTTCTGCTTTCTGATGGATTCCGTAGCTTTTTTGGAAATGTATCCGTTGTGAATGCCATAACCTTCATGGGCAAAATTGAACCCTTTTAAATATGGGAGATCGGCTATTGTCTTTTTCTGAAAACCGATTTTGCCTGCTTGGTTTTTAAGATACACCTGCCATTGCCGCTCCAGTATTGTAATTTCCCCTTGCGAAGGAATCCAATCTCAATAATTTTTAACAAAAGTCACCTTGCCCCAAGTCTCCAATAAAAAATCCGTTAGGGAAGCTGACATACAATCGACGATCAATGCAGATTCAACAGCGACAATTTCATTATTCAAAAGCTCGGCCAAGGGCAGGGCATTACCCGATTCGTACAAACGAGTCGACCAATGTTTGTAGCCTTCTCGTTGCCATTGATCGGTAAAGTAAATGGGCAGTCCGCGTTGCAGGGCTTTCGTTTTTGAATCGCCGATTAGATGCTGTACCAAAAGGGCATTCTCCTTCTCGATAAAGTTATCCTGGTATTTTTCGTTGATGACGGTATGCACCGAATTATCGGAGAGGTTAAAATGGGCCTGGTCAGTATTGCCAGTCATCAATCCCTTTTCTTCGGCATTTTTGTAGCTATGATAGCTCATTTTGGGGAGCTCCTGGTTTGCCCCGAAGAAGTCCAAAATAGTTTGGGTCTTTTGTTCGATTTTTGAACCAAGGGATGAAATCCCATCAGGTAAAACTGTACCTTGATGGTCGACGAAATCGAAATGTTTCGAACTATGTACGAGATCATTTCCTAAGGAAAAATCGAAAAAAGTTGAAGTGTCCAGTTTCCATTCCTCGTCGAAATCGCCCAAGACCATTCGCGTATTGTTTCGGTAGAGTTCATAATCCATATTCTGGCGAAAAAAGGAACGTCCGCCATTATTGACCTTCCTTTTAAAGAGATCATAGATGTGAGATTCATCATTTCCTGTTAAAAAACTAATGGGCAAAGTATCGTTTTCGGCATTGGGATAAAGACTCACGGATAGTACCGCATCATCGGAGGTATATTCTTTTTGATTGAACTCTATCAATTTTGGCACCAACTCAAAAGGAGTGTTTAAAGCCATTCGTTTTAGAACTGGATTACTTTCAGCGGTACCAACCAAAAAAAGGATATTCTCCCGAATGTCAGTTTCTTTTGTTTGGGATGCTTCCTTAAATCGAATGGCCATACTTCGCCATGAATCGTTATGGGAGGTTCGGGCCAAGGAATCCAAGAGTGTTCGGTATTCTTCGGATAGTGCTTTGTTCTCGGCACCATAGATGACAAGAACTTCTCTTAGTTCAAAAAAGCTTCTACGCAATTGTCTGCGCGTTGATAGGGAATCAATTTCAACTTTGTTGGCATTTGTAGTCGATACATCTTGTAATAAAGAAAATCCACCAAAAATGAAAAGACAGGGGGCAATGACCCAAAAAAGATGTTTCATTTTTAGTTTCATATTCCTGTGTCCTAGTTTCTATTTGATTATTTTTTTCATAAAATCTTCTTTGAACGCCCTTCCAATAGGTAGGTTCGTATGTTCATCTAGCCGGACTTGATTGCCTACGATTTTTTGAATTTTTGAAATGTTCATGATAAACGATTTGTGAATACGGATAAACTTTTTTGAATCGAGGCTTTCTTCCCAATAGCGTAACGGCTCTTGCGAGAGGTATTTCTTTTCGGCGGTAAAGATTTCCGTATAATCCGAATCCGATTGAATAAAACGTATGTCGGACACATCGATTTTGATATGCTCGTAACCCGATTTGATAAAGATGAAATCTGGTGGGGAAGCAGGTTCTGCCAGATAATTTTGCCCGGATTTTTTGGAAGCGTGCACTGGAACTTTCGATACCGCCTGAACAAAGCGTTCGAACGAAAAGGGTTTTAAAAGATAGTCCAACACGTCGTATTCATAGCTTTCCAAGGCATAATCGGAAAACGCGGTCGTCAAAATTACATGTGGGGTACGATGCAAAGTTTTTAGAAACTCGATTCCCGAAATTTTGGGCAAATGGATATCCAAAAAAATAAGGTCTATGATTTCGGTTTTTAAGAAATCCATTGCTTGCAATGCATCCGCAAAAGTGGCCTTCAATTCCATACTGCCCATGTCATCGATGTACTTTTTAAGCACACGTTGTGCGGGCGGTTGGTCTTCTATGATAATGCAGCGTATCATGTTGCGCATCGATTTAGTTGCATTTTTAAATGTACGTAATATACATTTTGTTCATCTTGAATATGCAATTCGTGGGCATTCGGATATAACAATTGCAAGCGCTTCTTTACGTTTTCAAGTCCGATGCCTTTCGAGAGGCTTTCGGTATTTCCCATCGGCCGAAACGAATTTCTACACTCAAAATCCAGCATTCCCTTGTCGGAAACCTTGACATCAATGTCTATAAAAATATCCTTCGATTGGCTGGCCGTACTGTGTTTAAAGGCATTTTCTATAAACACTGTCAAGATAAGCGGTGCTATTTCATATCCTGTTTGTATATTTTCCGAATTGAAAGTTATCTTGCCACGCTCTTCGATCTGAAGCTCGTTCAGCTTCGTAAAGTTTTTTAAGTGCTCGATTTCCTTTGGAAATGGAACGAATTTCTCCTTGCAGTCGTACAACATATAGCGCAAGACCGACGAAAGTTCCAAAATGATGGAAGGTGTTTTTGGCGATTGCTCTATGGCATACGAATACAGGTTGTTCAGGTTGTTGAACAAAAAATGGGGATTGATCTGCGATTTCAAATACTGAAGTTCACTTTCCTTGACCGAGGTACGCAACTGTTCGACCTCCCGTTGTTTGGTCGAAGCGTCCCATGCGAATTTGAATCCGGCCAAAATGGTTATTACAGGCATGACATCCAAAAGGCTATAAATAACTCCCGGAAAGTATTTACCTCTTGAATCGGGAAAATAGATTTGTTCCAGAACCAGTTCCTCAACGGCAATGATCATAGCTACCATAATGGCTACGTAAAAAAAGAAAAGCAAGTATTTCTTTCTATAAAAGAAGTGTGGTAACAATACATAGTTGATGACCAATGCGCCCAGAGCGTAGTTTATAAAAGCCACTACTTTAAATTCTTGTATTTGAGGCTGGTTTCTATCGAACGAAAAAAACAGGAACATTACAATATGCAGTACTACCTGAAAAATGACCTCTTTGGAGGTTGGGTTTGAAATGGACGGTTTTGGTGCCATCTTCCAAAAATACCAATTTAAGGGAAGTGGCTTTTGGAAAAACCGCTATCGACAGATTTAGAGGGGTCAACGTAGGATTAGCATCTGTTTGTCGTTCACACCCAAACCTCAGTCGTTTACAGAAAATGGAAAGCTTGCCTTTTTAGTATAACGCATCTTTGGTTCATGAATATCAATTACGCTTTTAAAATGCGCAAACACTTTTACATACTGCTTATCGGATTGTTGGTTTTTGGGATGAAAGTAGCATTCGCCCAAAACGGCACTACCACCATAACGGGAAAGATCGTCGAAGAAGGCGGAGCGCCCATTGAGTTCGCTACGGTACTCGTTGGCAATCCCGCCGACCAACAGCCAATTTCGGGAACGACGACCCTCCAAGACGGTAGCTTTGTCCTTGAGACC
>JARFRH010000160.1 GCA_029287355.1 Maribacter sp.
AATACCCTTGAATCATTGGAAGGGCTATTCTACTTGAATACGCTTCTTTTCTTGACCGGCGTATTTGGAAGTTTACTTTTATTCTTGAAAATAGAATATCGCAATTCCTATAAAGCTACTAGTGAAGGGCACATTGACGAAAAATAAAAGCCCTTTGCCAACAAGCCCTAAACCGCCTTAAAAGGTCGCTAATACCCACCGTTATGTCCAAAAGTGAGAAATCCCTACATTTATTTCATAAAATCTTTAAATCATGAGTAACGGAACAGTAAAATTTTTCAACAATTCCAAAGGATTCGGATTCATCACTCCAGATGACGGGTCTAAAGATGTATTTGTACATCAGAGTACCTTAACTGTTGAAATAGCTGAAGGTGATAAAGTAAGCTATGACGTAGAAGAAACTGAAAAAGGACTAAACGCAGTAAATGTTGAAGTAGTTTAATCGATTACTTTTTAACTTATTTGTATTGGAAAAGCCTGTTGTAGTTAACAGGCTTTTTCCTATTTGTGACATGAATTAAAGATCTCTGCATAACAAAAAATGAACGCCATTAAAACAGGCGTTAATTCAAACCGATAAGGCATATTAAAAATGGCAACAGCGACACCAAAAGTGACGATACATATGGTTTCAAGTCTCGACGTTTTCATTGCCAAGAAAGACGGAAGCATTTCATGGATGAAATCGACAGACACTTATGAGCCAGGTGTCACTTTAACTGATGCGTATATAGCGGAATTCCTTAAATCAATTGATTGCTATGTGATGGGTTCACTTACCTATGAACATGCGTTAGAACTTGGTTGGCCCTATGGCAAGACCCCTTTTTTGTGCTGACGAACAGAAGCCTAACAACAAACAAAGAAAATGTTGAATTCTACTCTGGTGATTTGGAAGAACTCATCAAGGGTAAACGAACACCAAATCACAAAAACATTTGGATGGTTGGTGGAGCTGTGCTTACAAAAGAATGTCTAAGACTGAAATTGGCAGACGAAATCGTAATATCAATACTACCAATTCTTCTAGGTGACGGAACCTTATTCTTTGACTATATAGGTCTAGAACAAGCACTACATCTTAAAGACACAACCGTATTAAAGGACGTAATGGTAGAATTGACCTATGAGATCATGAAATGATTAAAACATAGGCCAACCTGCTGCAAAAAAGTAAGGCATGAAAGATCTAAATAAAAAAAGGCACATAGTTAAAGCTCTTCTATTTCCTATTTTGGTATTGGTTTTAATACTGTTTGTCTTTTTGAATGTAAAACATATTCCCTTAGACTTTAATGAAAAGGATGATATCGTTCTGAGGTATTTTGTGAAGTTTATCATGACGATCATATTTCCCCTTGCCCTTATTCATCTGTTTTACAAAAACAAAGGTGATTTTGGAATCTACTTCCCTAAGTTTTCAGAGGCATTCAAACTTTCGATAAGAGCCTACGCCATTGGTGGCCCTGCCGGTATTACGTTCTTATTGATCGGTATGCTTGGATGGGGATTTGCAGATTGGCCAGGCTCGCTTACCCTGACTATAGTCTATCTTTTGGTGTTTTATTTTGTACCGAAAGTTACCTCTAAATTACCAACGAGAGCTACGATAACCACCGCAAATAATCAAATCAATGGATTTGTCATTTTTGGCATGCTAACATTGGTCATTGCCTATTTTACCTACGCGTATATTCCTGTCGTATCGAAAATTCTGTATTATATCTTTATTGTTGGTTTAGGTGAGGAACTCTTATTTAGAGGCTATATGCAATCTTCATTCAATAGCTATTTTGGGAAGTCATTTCATATTGGGAACGTCAAGTTCGGTTGGGGCCTATTTCTTGCGGCAATTCTATTTGGAGCAATGCACGCATTGGTTGTAGTGCCCCCTTTATGGCCTTGGGCATTATTTACTTTTGCGATTGGATTGACATTAGGTTTTATCAGGGAAAAAGATGGTTCGATTCTCAGCGCAGTACTACTTCACGCACTGTTTGACTTGCCCTTGGTTTTCTTTACTCCATAATTCAAATACAGGGGCTAACCAACCAAGTGCCCGATGAAAAAATAGTAGTGCATTACTCCGAAGGTCAACACAACTACCTTGCTGAAGTTGTAATATCATTCCCCTTTTCTTTCTATTTTTGCCTTCAAAGGAAAAGGCTATGTTAGGTTTAAAACTTCCCACAGACCCAAGATGGGTAAATATCGTGGAAATGAACATTGATGAAATATTGACCGATCACGCATATTGCGAGCAGAAGGCCGCAAGTACGGCTATTTCGTTAATTGTAAGTTTTCCGGAATATTCGGAGTTGATTGAAGAAATGATAGCACTTTCCCGTGAGGAAATGGGGCATTTTAAAATGGTGCATGATCGTATTATTGCTCGTGGAAAAACTTTGGGAAGAGATCGGAAAGATGCATATGTACTGCAATTGGTCAAGTTCTTCCCGAAAGGGGGAAGCAGAACTACACAATTGGTACATCGCCTATTATATGCGGCATTGATTGAAGCTAGAAGCTGTGAACGCTTTCGATTGTTATCTGAAGAGCTTGAAGACAAGGAACTAGCGGACTTCTATAATAAATTAATGGTGAGCGAAGCAAGTCATTATACCATGTTCTTAAAATTTGCCCGACAATACGGAGACCGAGAAGAAGTAGACAAAAAATGGGAAGATTTGTTGAACTATGAGGCTAGGATTATGAAAAATCTAAGCAAAAGCGAAAGCATTCACGGCTAAGGTAAGTTATCAGTTATCAAAAATACTTTTTTGAACTTGACACTTGAACTTGAGCTTTATTTTTCGCTTAACTTCTTCAAGTAATAATCGTACATCGCAAATTGAGAACGCACTTCGCCATTAGTACTTTTACGATACTCGTTGTCTTGCGCCTCATTGAGTATTCTTGCTTTTACAGTATCATTCCAAGAAATTTCAAAGGTATCTAACAATTCTTGTTTAATGTCATGGTCGTAAATAGGACATCCTACTTCTACTCGATTGTCAAGGTTACGGGTCATCCAATCTGCCGAAGAAATATAGATTTTTGAATCACCTTCATTTCCGAAGATAAAAATACGGGGGTGTTCTAAAAACTTATCTACAATACTAATTGCTTCGATATTTTCGCTCATTCCTTTGACGCCAGGAACCAAACAACAGGCTCCTCTTATAATCAATTGAATTTTCACCCCCGCTCTACTCGCTTCATAAAGCTTATCAATCATTTTGTAGCTTGTAAAGCTGTTCATTTTGATTTTGATATAAGCTTCTTTACCAGCCAAGGCGCTAGTTATTTCATTATCAATGAGGTTGAGGAAGGTGCTTTTAGTATAATGTGGTGAAACAATTAGGTGCTTGTATTTGTTGATCTTGTAAGTGGTTTCAAAGAAATCAAAAACTTTGTTCAATTCCTTCAGGATAGCTTCGTGAGCTGTGAACAAAGTGTAATCGGTATAAATTCGTGCCGTAGCTTCACTAAAGTTTCCAGTGCTAATGAATCCGTAGCGTTTCATTCCTTCTTCTTCCTCTCGTTCGACAACACATACTTTACTATGAACCTTGAGTCCAGGAACTCCAAAAATCAGTTTTACCCCCTCGGCTTGCAGTTGCTCCGCATACTCTATGTTTGCCTGTTCATCAAAACGTGCCTGCAATTCGATTTGAACGGTTACTTGCTTCCCGTTTTTAACTGCATTAATCAATGATGCCGCTACCTGTGAATTGCTCGCCAATCGATATACCGTAATCTTAATCGTCTTAACCTTTGGGTCCAACGCCACTTCTCTAAGAAATTTAATGACGTATGAAAATGTATGATAAGGCGTGTATTGCAAATAGTCCTTTTGAGCAATTTGTTCCAGAAGGCTGCCTTCCATACTAAACCCTTTTACAGGTAATGCCGAAATCTTGTCGTACATCAAATCTTGCCTTCCTAGACTTGGAAAACCCATATAATCTCGACGGTTATGATAACGACCTCCGGGAATGATGCTATCGGTATCTTCAACATTCATTTTATCCTTCAGAAAGCGTAAGGTGTCTTTTCCGATACTCTTATCGTAAACAAATCGCACGGGATTTCCCATTTTACGATGCTCTACACTTGAAGATATTTTAGCGATAAAACTTTTACTAAGATCATTGTCCATATCCAGCTCTGCATCACGTGTAATCTTGACCATGTGAGCCGATATCGATTCGAACTCGAACATGGTAAAAATGCTGCGTAAGCAGTATCGTATTAGATCGTCTATAATGATGATATAATTTTTGGCCCCATCTTTTGGAAGAACAACAAAGCGGTCTATGCCTTTTGGAATTTCAATTAAGGCATATCTTTTTTCCTTTTCCTCAGCTATCTGATCCCCTATGATGATCATCTTTATTGCCAAATAAGCGGCAGTATCTTTTAGTATGGGGAATTCAGTAAGATCATTAAGAATAATAGTCATCAATTGCGGACTCACCTTTTCGAGGAAATAATTCTTAACGTATTCTCGTTGGCTGGCTTTCAGCTGAGTTTCTTTAATGATAAAGATATTTTGGCCTTCTAATTCCTTTTGGATTTCTGTCAAGATATTAACACTTCTTGCCTGTTGTTCAATAACAATTTTAGTGATTTCTTCTAAGAGATCTTTGGCAATCTCACCGCCCAAAACGCTCTTTCCTTTTTTTCCTGCTTCTACGATTCGCTTTACGGTAGCGTATCGAACTTTGAAAAATTCATCTAGATTGTTTGAGTAAATTCCTAAAAACCGAAGTCTTTCAATAAGCGGCACATTCTTATCCGTACTTTCTTGTAGTACACGCTCATTAAATTGTAACCAACTGATTTCGCGGTTTACATATTGATTTTTGGTTTTTATCATCCTCTTAATTGCTTTGGAAAAATAGTTTGTTTGGTAATTCCTTTTTCTATCGATACCCAATCTTCAACATCAAACTCCAACTGTACCAATCCGCTTGTGGGAACATTTTCAATATAGGTATTTCCGAGGGAATTAGCAATGTAGGTAAAGGCGTGATTATGCCCAAAAATCATAACCGTCTCTAGCGTATTATCGAGTTCCTTTACAAATTGTAATACCTGTCTCTTATACACATCTCCGAGCCCACGAGACG
>JARFRH010000198.1 GCA_029287355.1 Maribacter sp.
ACATAACGGCCAAGAACCCGACTTTCTTTTAGATTCGTATAATCGCCTTTTTAAATAATCATAATCCGTTTTAGGATTTCTCAAAAATAGTTTAATCTATAGGAGTACGACCAAGACCAACAAAATTTTTAAGATCATTAAAAAAAAGAAGGTATAATGGATGTGAACTGTGCTCGTTTTCTTTATTTTGTGCCTATGCTGAAAATAACCTTATTTGCCACTACCCTATTCTTTTTGGTCACCAGTTGTTATCAACCAGAACGAAATTGCGCTGATTTCAAAAATGGCGAATTCAGTTTTACCACCACTGTTGATGATAAAGAAATAAAAACCGCATTCACACGTATCGATGACCTGGAAATAGATTATTTCGATGGAAAGGTAGATTCCTCGTCCGTACGTTGGATAAACGATTGCGAGTATGTCGTCAAAAAACTAAATCCGAGGAACAGGGCGGAAGAAAAACCCATCCACATGAAAATATTGTCCACAACGGATAATTCCTATACATTTGAATATAGCATTGTGGGGGAAGCTAAAAAACAAAAAGGGACCGTCATAAAAACCAATTAAACACGACTGCCATGTTCGAAATTTTCGCAAGTCCTGATGCCTGGATAGCTCTTTTAACCTTGACCTTTTTAGAAATCGTTCTCGGCATTGACAACATCATCTTTATTTCGATAGCGGCCGGAAAATTAGCGCCTAAACAACGAAAGAAAGCCACCAATATAGGCTTGGTTCTGGCCATGGTCATGCGTATCGTTTTACTCTTCGGTATTACTTGGTTAACGGCTGCCAAAAAACCTTTTTGGGTTTTTGATAACGATTGGATATCGGGGGGTATAAGTGGTCAAGCGCTGATCTTATTCGCAGGAGGACTTTTTCTGCTCTATAAGAGCACTCGTGAAATACACGAAAAAGTGGAACACAAGGGGCATGATGAATTTGAAGTGAAAAAAGGGCGGTCTACTTCGTTGTCGAAGGCTATAGTTCAGATAACGGTGATCAACATCGTATTCTCTTTCGATTCCATTTTAACGGCCATTGGTATGACGAACGGTATATCCCCAAATCCCAATGATGCCCTTGTATTGATGGTTATTGCGGTTGTGATCTCTGTCATAATCATGATGTTATTTGCTAACCCTGTTGGCGAATTTGTAAACAAACACCCTTCGATACAGATATTAGGGCTGTCTTTTTTAATTCTTATAGGCTTTATGTTGATTGCCGAAGCAGCTCATATCGGCCATGTCGTGATATTTGCTCAAGAAGTAGGAACCATACCAAAAGGCTATCTGTACTTCGCGATTGCCTTTTCGCTTCTAGTGGAATTCTTGGACCTTCGCATGAAGAAAAACACAAAGTCGGAAATCATGGATATTTCTTCGGAGGAGTAGCCCATTTAGTTGTCATGCCGCCCTAGCTCTTCGTCACTCTTTTTTTGATGAAAGAATGAATGTTCGCGGCAAACGGAGTCGAGGATTTATAAATTTTCTCCGAATAAATTCAATGATATTAAGGGCATTTGTTAGAAGCGCAGTATCTTTAAATACGCGTTTTTATAATCTTTAGGTATTGAAAAGGCTTTCGAAAATGAAAAATATAGTGGTATTCTGTTTTGCTATAAGTGTCTGTTTTATAGGTGCGGCACAATTAGACGAAGTTGATTCTGGAGTTTACCGATGGAACGAATTACCCACCAAAGAGGGTCATCAGCGTATAGGTCGCAAAATTATGGAAGGGAGTTCGCCACATTTCAGCTTTTTGGAAATTCATGCCACTACCCAAGAGAAAGGAGCCAAACCATCGCCTTCGCATACCCAAGAAAATATCGAAGAGGTCATTATCGTAAAAGAAGGCTTGGCAAAAATCACCATGAACGGAATGAGTAAAGTGTTGGCCCCTGGGAGTGTCGTTGTCATTCCACCTTTGACGGAACAGGCTATGGAAAATGTGGGAGATTCGCCCTTAACCTACTATGTCATGATGTTTACATCAAAAAAGGAAATGGATATTGAAAGAGGCGAAAAGGCGGGCGGGCCATTGTTCATAGATTCCAGCGAACTCACTTTTAAGGAAACGGATAAAGGTGGTGTGACGCATTATTTCGATAGGGCGACGGCCATGTGTGAAAATTTCGAAATGCACCTGACCCAATTGAACAAAAAAGGGCCTAGCCATGAGCCTCATAAGCATTTTCATTCTGAAATCATTTTAGTCATTGAAGGACAAACCGAAATGACCATAGACGGCAAAAACTATAGCGGAACAACAGGTGATTTATTTCTGATGAAATCGAACGAAGTTCACGGCATCACGAATGTTGGCGATACACCCTGTCGTTATTTTGCCTTTGGTTGGCAATAACATACTCTAATTGGGCCTACTGAAAACCGCCTCGGGGTTCTTGGCTTTCTGTTCTTCAAACAACTTTTGCTGCTGCCTTACGGTCATCGTACTACCATCATGGCTCCAGCCGGGAGAGCCAAATACGTACATCAATTTATGCCAAAGCTTGGGTGACTTTTTCATATCGTTCCAGATATCCTTGTATTCATGTGTCAAAATCACCAAGGGGTTATAAGATTCAGGCGCATGTATCACACCGAATTTTACCTCGACATCATCATCCAATTCTTTCCAAGTGCCGAATATCTTATCGAAAAAATTTAAGAATCCACCATGGTTTTTATCAAGGTATTCCACGTTTTGTGAATGGTGTACCTGATGCATGGTATGGGTATTAAAAATCTTTTCAATCCAGCCCATTTTAGGAACATATTTAGAGTGCAATTGAAATTGCCAGAACGATTCAATTGCCAAAGCAAAAATCACAACTTCTACCGGAAAGCCAATCGCTGGCATCCACATATAGAAGAAAGGCTTGTATAACAATGTAAACCAACCATTGCGAATGGCAGTACCTAAATTGAAGTTATCCGAGGAGTGATGAACGATATGGGCCGCCCATAATACCCGTATTTCATGATTGGCCCTATGAAACCAATAATAGGTGAAATCGTCTGCTAGTTGACACAGTAAAAAAATGTACCACTCGTAACCAAAAGATTTATACCCCATAATATTCATGCGATCACCGGTAAGCTCGTCAACTACGGGGTTAAAAAGTTCATAGGTGAAATTGAATACGACAATAAGTACGGTAACCTTGATCAAAGGGCCCAGAATTGCTGAACCAATACCCATGGCACCACTGGCCAAGAGGTCTTTCCAAACATATAAATCATCGTCTCCGTGAGTGCGACTATAAGTGATTTCCAATAAAATAAAAGCAATAAATGCGGGGACTCCGTAAACTAGGGGGTTCGTTAAATCCATTAAAAAATTAAATTTTCACAAAGATAAGTATTATCAATTCGATTGTACTAATTGTTGCACTTTTTGAGATATCCAAGTACAAGATTCAACTATTGTTGAAACAAAATCATTCTTTTTGTTTCCGCAATAGTTCATTCTGCTCCTTCATGAGTTTTTCAAGGTTGGAGAGCAGTTGAATGTTTCTCGGCGTTTCCACTTCAGCATCTTCCGGATCTTCCGCTTTATTTCTAAAACGGTTCATTCCTTTCACGACCAAAAAGATGGTCAGGGCCACAATAAGAAAATCGAGAAGTACATTGAGTAAATCGCCATAACCTATGGCCACTTCTTCTAGACCTTCCGAAGCTTCCCGTAAAATATATTTTTTGTTTACAAGATTTACACCGTCAGTCTACAAAGACAAGGGGGGCATATTTATTTTCTTGAACAAGGAGTTTATG
>JARFRH010000259.1 GCA_029287355.1 Maribacter sp.
CCCCCGTATGTTGCATGATTTGTTCGCCAAGTCCACTTTTATCAAAATACCTTCTCTGAATGTCCGTTAGTTCCTCATTGATATCTATGGTATGCAACTGACCTCCTTTTTGGAGCCCTTCCGACAAACAAATTGCGGAATACCCTGTATAGGAGCCTATTTCCAATATATTCTTGGGTTGAATAATCTTAGATAACATACTTAAAACCCTACCCTGAAAATGACCTGTTATCATTCTAGGCTGTACGACTTTTAGATGCGTTTCACGAGTGAGTTCTTGTAGTAATTTTGGTTCATCTTCGGAATGGTCTCGAATGTATCCTTCCAAAGCATCGGATAAGAAATGCATTGATCTATTTTTTTTGTAAATATATAGTACTTTAGAGTTATGGGCCATCCGAAGAAAGCAGTTGATAGTATGGAAAAATTTCTGACAAGAACGGCGAGACTTGAAGATTTGAATACGCTCTTGGAATTTGAACAGGGTGTCATAACCGCAGAAAGGCCTTATGACCCCACACTAGCCGACGACCCTATTACCTATTATGATCTAAAGCAACTTATGGTTTCCAATGATGCCGAGGTTGTAGTAGTCGAATACGAATCTGAAGTAATTGCATCGGGCTATGCCTTAAAAAAACGTGCAAGACATTATTTGGGACATAAATTCTATTCGTATTTGGGTTTTATGTTTACGCATCCAGATTTTAGAGGTAAAGGTATAAATGCCATGGTTGTTGAAGCACTTAAAGACTGGTCCGAAAAAAAAGGATTAACCGAAATCCGATTAACCGTATATGACGAGAATGAGGCGGCGATTAGGGCTTATGAAAAGATAGGTTTCAAAAAGCACATTATAGAAATGCGTATTGAATAATCAACTCTATTTATCATTGTCTTTGTTGTATTTTTGAACAAAATCAAGCTATGGATTTTGAGAATACATTAGAAGCTGCCCAAAAGTTAGATGCCTCGGATGCATTGAGAAAATATCGTGACGAGTTTCACTTTCCTAAAGTGAACGGCGAGCAGGTCATCTATTTCACAGGAAATTCATTGGGCCTGCAACCTAAAAACACTCAAAAGTACGTTGATGAAGTCATGACCGATTGGGCTCAATTGGCCGTGGAAGGACACTTTCACGCCGAAAAACCATGGTGGGATTATCATGAGCGACTCGCTGAACCTTTGGCTAAAGTAGTCGGAGCTAAGACTGAGGAGGTTTCCGTGATGAACACCCTGACTGTGAATTTGCATTTTTTGATGGTATCCTTTTATAGGCCTACTTCAAAAAGAAATAAGATTATTTGCGAAGAAAAGGCTTTTCCATCCGACCAATATATGTTCCAAAGCCAAGTGAAATTCCATGGACTGAATCCTGAGGATACTATTGTAGAAATCAAGAAACGTGATGGAGAGCATTTTTGGAGAACCGAAGATATTATTGCAAAAATAAATGAGGTCGGTGATGAGTTGGCTTTGGTTCTTATTGGCGGTGTGAACTATTATAATGGACAGGTTTTTGATATGCAACCCATAACCAAGGCCGGAAAAAAAGTTGGTGCCAATGTGGGTTGGGATTTGGCCCATGCCGTTGGAAATATTGCATTGGAACTGCACGATTGGGGAGTTGATTTTGCTGCTTGGTGTAGCTATAAATACATGAATAGCGGCCCTGGAAATGCTTCCGGTATTTATGTAAATGAACAGTATTTAAACAGAAATGATTTTCCTCGATTCGAGGGATGGTGGGGTACCAAAAAAAACACCCGCTTTTTGATGAAACCCGAATTCGAACCCATGGAAAATGCGGATGCTTGGCAAGTGAGTAACCCTCCGGTATTATCAATAGCACCTTATTTGGCCTCCTTAGAAATGTTCGAAGCAGTTGGAATGGAAGCTTTAATTAAAAAAAGAAATAGAATAACAGCGTATTTGGAGTTCATTCTTCATGAGATTGATAGGGAAGTCGATAGTGCTTTTGAAATCATTACCCCAAAAGATAGGGGTTGTCAGTTATCGGTGTTTTTGCATGGACAAGGTAGGCCATTGTTTGAGTATTTGATGAAGAACGGCGTAATAGCCGATTGGCGCGAACCCAATGTCATTCGCTTGGCACCTGCACCTTTTTATTGCTCATTTGAAGATATGTATCGCTTTGGACAGATTTTAAAGCATGGAATTCTAGAATATTAAATTACCTTAGCGGCTGGCAAAAGGTAGGCAAATGAAATCCCTTCAATTAATACTTTCAAACCCTAGATATTTTGCTCCTGCCTGGGTATTTGCTAGTTTGAACATTCTTTTTGGTACTTGGGCAATCTATATTCCCACGGTTAAAGAAACCCTTTCTATAGATAAGTCTCAATTGGGAATTGCCATATTTTTCCTTTCCCTAGGAGTTTTTACCGTTTTTCCAATTGCCGCAAAAATCATCAATAAATTCGGGGTTGGTAAGGTTACTTGGTATGGTATTCTCTTCAACGGCATTGTGGCCCTTTTGCCGCTTTTGGCTCCTAATTACTATACCTTGATAATTGCATTATATCTTTTTGGTGCTACCCAGGGCTTGACTGATATTGCCATGAATACCTTGGTCACGGAAATTGAGAAAGAAGACACGAAAAGTTTCATGTCCGCAGCACATGGCTTTTTCAGCTTGGGCGGTGTTTTAGCGGGCTTGGGAAGTTTTTTTATTATCACCTTAGGAAATCCTGCTTTACACATGGGTATTGTGATGATTTTTGTATTGGCAGTCAATTTCTTCTTGTATAAAAATTACTTTCATATGGTGGCCGCCCCAGTGGCTAAAGAGCCCTTTAGTTTAAAATTATTCAAGCCACTTGTAGTTTTAGGGATTGTTTCTTTTATCGTCATGGGAGGTGAAGGTGCTATTGTTGACTGGAGCGGACTATATCTTCAAGAAATAAGTAGGGCTCCTGAAGCCTTATGGGGGGCAGGTTTTTTGGCCTTTTCGGCTCTAATGACCATTGGAAGGTTTTTAGGGGATAATGTCAGTCAACGGATTGGCTCTTTGAAAATAGTATCCTTAGGAATTTTCATTGCCATTTTAGGGTACTTTGCAGTGTTGTCTTCCTATACCTATGTAGTAATTATTGGCTTTGGCTTGGTAGGCTTAGGTTTTTCTGTAATCATTCCTGAGTTATTCCGTATTGGCGGAAATGTCAAAGGTATTGAATCATCCCAAGGAGTTGCCTTTATTGCAGGTGCGGGTTATGCGGGTTTTTTATCAGCACCGCCTGTACTTGGTTTTCTGGCCGAAAGTTCTTCTTTGTTAACAGCTTTTAAGGTGTTGCTTGGTTGTGCTTTTCTGGTTTTAGGGGCGACTTTTCTTTTGAAAAAGAGATGAAAATAAAAAATCGCTGAAGGTAAGGTTGACTTCAACTTTGCGCTCATAACGCTCCGTACTATTATATCTAATCATTTTACTTCCACCCCGGTAAAATACAATTTGAAATTGCCTTCGCCCATCTTATGCATTTGAGCGATTTTCAACCCTTTTGTATCCTTGTAATCCTCAAAGGTGGTAATCATTGAAGGTTCTTTTTGATTGGCTTTTCTATAAACCCATTCCTTGATTATGAAATCATCGCCAAAGTAAAAATCATAAGCATCCCCTGGGGTATACCCTCCTTCAGAACCATAAACGATGGTCAGTTTTTGCATAGCTACTTTGCTGATTGGTGCTTCTTCTAAGAGCATATGTTCATGGGTGATATTTTTAGCGTCCCACTTTAGTTGAAAAGGGGCAAGTAGCCAGTATTTATCATTGATAAATCCCCCATTGGTTTTGTAGGCAACGCTATCCATATCGGCCCAGTTGTATTCTAAAGTCTCATCTGCTGTAATGGCCGTAATGTCATTGGTTTTTGGTTTCCATATCCAAGTGCGTTCAAAATGACTGGTATCACGATCAACATTGAAGGTGAATTTGATTTCTTCTACCGCTGACCAATTTTGAAGCCCATGTGCATTGGCGACTTTCTCGAGAATACTTTCTTCTTGTGTCAAGCTGGTGACGGTTTTCTTTGTGAGGACAAAACTGGTAGTTGTTATGAAAACTACGATGGCTAAGGGTATGATTCTTTTCATTGTTCTTGAATTTATCCAAATATATATTCTTTTCCCGACCTATTTTTAAAATGGAAGGTTTTATTGGAATGGTATTATCCGATTATTTCATTAATTTTGAAACTTAACAAGAAATCTAAAAATGGGCTCTAAAAAAGGAAAAGTACAAGAAGCGATAGATGAAAAATTACTTGAAGAAAGAAAAGTATTTCTTTGGGGAATGGTTGATGATGACTCTGCGAAACACGTCATTGATCGCTTGTTATATCTCGACATGCAAAACAATAAGGAAATACAATTGTTTATTAATAGCCCAGGGGGCTATGTTACCTCAGGTTTTGCGATGTATGATACGATAAAATCCTTGAAAAGTCCTGTTTCGACTATTTGTACAGGGTTGGCAGCTTCAATGGGCAGTATCTTACTTTCCGTAGGGAAGAAGGGAAGACGTTTTATTCAGCCTCATGCTCAGGTGATGATTCACCAACCTAGTGGTGGAGCTAGAGGGCAAGCTTCGAATATTGAAATTCAAGCTAGGGAGATTATCAAGACGAAAGAATTGAGTGCACAACTTTTGGCTGATAATTGCGGTCAGAAGTTTGAAAAGGTTTTGAGGGATTTTGATCGGGATTATTGGATGAGCGCCGAAGAATCAATCAAATACGGTATAGTGGATGGAATCTTAGAATAGATATTAGAGGTAAATTATCATGTAAAAGTCCTTCACATTCCATTTGTGAAGGACTTTTTGAGATATATATAGGCGCTCTCGCGGAATGTTCGATATATTTACGTGGTAAAGGTATTTGATGGATGTTCACCTATCGTTAAAATAGTATTAAATGAGTTTTAATGTTTGAGAAGTTTATCTTCTTATAAATAGATTAATATCGCGTTCAGGCATACTTTATTGACTTTTCATGGATCTTCCGCTGACAAACAGCACACATATGACACAAACCTCCAAGAACATCGCCATTATCGGCTCAGGATTGATCGGTTCGCTTCTGGCTATTTATCTTAGAAAATTAGGACATTCCATTACTGTCTTTGATAGAAGACCAGATATAAGAAACATTGAGTTTTCAGGCCGTTCCATAAATTTGGCAATGAGTAATAGGGGCTGGAATGCTTTGAGGGAAGTAGAACTTGAAGCGGAAATCAAAAAAATCGCCATTCCTCTCGATAAAAGGGCAATACACATTATTGGTAAAGAAGAATATTATCAGAAATATGGAAAGGAAGGAGAGGCCATTTGGTCTATTTCACGTGGCATTCTAAATAGGAAAATGATCGATTTGGCCGAAGATGCCGGTGTGAAATTTAGATTTGAGGAAAAAGTATGGGATGTTGATCTTCCAGAAGCTAAATTATTTACTGGTGAAACCGAGAGGGGTGAGTGGAAAGCATATCAATATGATATGATATTTGGGTGCGACGGAGCTTTTTCTAGAGTGCGTCACAAAATGCAGAGGCGGAGTCGTTTTGACTATTCGCAAGATTTCATTGATGTTGGTTATAAGGAATTGACGATTCCTCCAAATGCGGACGGAACCCATAAACTGGAGAAGAATTCCTTTCATATTTGGCCAAGGGGCAATTTTATGTTTATTGCAATGCCAAATATAGATGGCAGTTTTACCTGTACTTTATTCATGCCCTTTGAAGGTGACGTTTCTTTTGAAAAAATCAAGACCGAAAAAGAGGCCAAAACGTTCTTTACAACCTATTTTCCGAATGTCAGTAGGGATATCGAAAATCTGACCAAAGACTTTTTTAAGAACCCTACCAGTGCCATGGTAACTATGAAGTGTTATCCTTGGACCTACTGGGATAAAGTTGCACTAGTGGGCGATTCTGCCCATGCTGTGGTGCCTTTTTACGGACAAGGAATGAACGCGGGTTTTGAGGATATTTACGTGCTCAATCAGATTATCAAAAGGCATAAGGATGATTGGGAAACTATTTTTCAAGAATATCAACAAGAACGTAAACCCAATGCCGATGCGATTGCGGAACTCAGTTATCGCAACTTTATTGAAATGAGCAGTAAAACAGCGGACCCTAAATTTTTGTTACAAAAGAAAATAGAGAAATCTTTTGCAGCTAAGCACCCAGAGAAATGGATTCCGGCATACACTAGAGTCACGTTTTCCGATCGACCTTATTCCGAGGCACTGGCAATAGGTGATCGTCAGGAAGAAATTATGCAGGAAGTGATGCTGATACCAAACATCGAAACTAAATGGGAGAGCTTGGAAGTGGAGAACATTATGCTTGAATTAATAGAGTAACTATTGGTTTTTTATTTCTGCCTGACGCATGGGCATACTATCTATTAGTTCAAAAATAGTCCTTGGGTTAACAATAAAACCTTCTTTCAACTTGACACCACCATCTTTTCCAATTAACGCCAACCCTTGAAAATCATTAAGGCCATATTGGTCTTCGATGATTTCGGCATCCAAGTCGGTTTCATTTTGTTCAATGTCGTAGACCTTACCATCGGAAAGGATAAATACCACTAGCTGTCTTTCATTTAATTCCCCCATATCGGATTGTAGCCTTTTAACTTGTGCTTTAAGCCAATCCGAATCTATATTTGTTTCCTTGAGTATGATAATACGGTTTTTCCACTGGTATGTATCAATACCTTGTGCGATGGTATTAGCGCATACCATTAATAATAATACCATTAGAAGTTGTTTTACCAAGTGCATTGAACTGACTTTTGATAAAAGTAAAAAAAAAGCCATCCGTTAACAACAGATGGCTTTCAATAATTAAAAATTGTGCTTTATAATTTCGCGAACATCTTTGACATTTTTGCTTGCTCTTCTTCGGCCAATACTGGATCAACCAAGATTCGCCCACTATGTTCGTCTGTAATTATTTTTTTACGTGATGCAATTTCCACTTGGACTTGGGGCGGAATGGTAAAGAAAGAACCTCCTGAAGCACCTCTTTCAATAGGTACAACTGCTAAACCATTTTTCACATTCTTGCGAATTCGTGTGTATGCCTTTACTAACCGCTCCTCGATGTCTTTTTGAAACTTCTCAGACTTGGTTAGCAACGCCTTTTCTTCCTTTTCGGTCTCGGCTAAAATCGCATCCAATTCGCTTTTTTTATGCTTTAAATGTGTTTCTCTTTCTGTCAATCGCTCTTTAGTTTCTGAAACAACAACTTTTTTCTGTTCAATTTGGACTTTGAACTCTTTGATATTCTTTTCCGCCAATTGAATTTCCAATTCTTGAAATTCAAGCTCTTTGGTTATAGAGTTGAATTCTCGACTGTTACGAACATTTTTCTGTTGCTCGGTGTATTTTTTTATGAGGGCCTTTGATTCATCAATCAAGTTCTTTTTGGCCGTAATTTCGAAATTAATGGTCTCCAGGTCTGTTTTCAACTTGTCCATCCTGGTTTTAAGCCCAAGAACTTCATCCGCCAGGTCTTCGACTTCCAAAGGAAGTTCACCACGAACACTGCGTATCTCATCAACACGAGAATCAATTAATTGTAAATCATACAATGCTCTCAACTTCTCTTCTACCGTCGCTTCCGCTTTTTTTGCCATATCTATAAATACTTGATTGGATTGGTTTTACTATCCGATAATCGGATGGCAAAATTAGGAATTTTTTTTGTAAGATAATCAACTAAAAGGTTTTTTGTAAACTGCTCAGTTTCATAGTGTCCGATATCCGCTATGACCATTTTGTCTTCTGCCTCATAAAATTGATGATATTTTACATCTGCAGTCACAAAAATATCCGCACCAGAGGCCTTGGCAGCTGATATTGCGAAAGCTCCGCTGCCACCCAAAACCGCAATTTTTTTTACAGGTTTTTTTCGCAACGTAGAATGCCTTACACATTTGGCATTCATTTTTTCTTTGATATAGTTCAGGCTTTCTGTTTCATCCATTGGTTTTTCAAGTTCACCAATCATTCCCATACCAATATTTTGATTGGTATTCTCCAATGTAAATGTCTCGTAAGCTACTTCCTCGTAGGGATGATTTTCGAAAAGCGCCTTTAATACTTGCCTTTCCCTCGACTTAGGGTAGGTGATATGTATTTGCGCTTCTTTCTCATAATGTGTCTTACCGATTTTTCCTTTGACAGGATTGGCCTGGTCATTCGCTTTATAACTACCGATACCATCATTGGTAAAACTACATTCACTGTAGTTGCCCATACTTCCGGCACCAGCTTCAAAGAGCTTACTTTTAATGACATCCGCATCAGATTCGGGAATATAGGTTGTCAATTTTTTAATGGTCCCTTTTTGTGGAATTAATATATTGGTATTTATAAGCCCCAAGACCTCACATATTTTGGCGTTTACACCAAACTGGCTATTATCAAGGGCGGTATGCATGCTATAGATGGCGATGTCATTTTGTATTGCCCTGATAACAACACGTTCTACATAGGTACTGCCAGTTAGTTTTTTTAATCCTCCGAAAATAATAGGATGAAAACTTATTATTAGGTTGCATTTTTTAGAAATAGCTTCATCAATTACATTCTCCAAAGTGTCAAGGGTTACCAATATTCCAGATACATCGGCTTGCACTTCACCTACCAGTAGACCCACATTATCAAAATCCTCAGCATATGCCAAAGGAGCCATTTCTTCGAGTATATCGATAACTTCTTCTACTTTCATCGCGTAATTATAAGGTTGTCAAAGATAAGAGACTGTTTTGAAATATTTGCATAGTTTTTTATGCCTCTATTTGCCCGCTAATTCATTATCCCCAAAGATCGTGATTAAACCGAAGCTTGGCTAGGCATGAAAATATTGACTTGTATCATATCAAAAATAACCTATAAAATTCCAATCACATATTTCAAAACGGTCTCTAAATACTATATTTTCGTTCTCGTGTCACTACTCAGAAAAATAGCATTTCCCATTTCCTTGATATATGCCTTGGTGGTTTATTTGCGCAACAAATTATTCGATTTTGGCATCTTTACCTCCAAGAAGTTTCAGACACCCATAATTTGTGTTGGAAATCTTAGCGTTGGAGGAACTGGAAAGACACCGATGATAGAATATTTAATAGACTACTTTAAGGAAGACATTAAAGTAGCTGTGTTGAGTAGGGGTTACAAAAGAAAGTCAATTGGCCATATTTTCGCCTCTACCGAGAGTACTGTGGAGGATTTGGGCGATGAACCCTATCAATTGCATTCTAAGTTCCCTCGGGTCGCTGTCGCAGTTGATGCGGATAGGCGAAATGGCATTTCAAAACTCGAAAAAGAGCTCAAGCCTGATGTTATTCTACTGGATGATGCGTTTCAACACCGAAAAGTGAACGCAGATTTGAATATTCTCTTGACTTCTTATGGTCATCTTTACCTCGATGATTGGTACCTCCCTACAGGAAATTTAAGGGATAGTAGGTCGCAGGCAAAGCGAGCGAACTATATTGTCGTAACCAAATGTCCGCGTGGGATATCTTTAAATGAGCGTCATTTAATTAAAGAGAGGTTAGCTATAAAGAACTACCAAAAGGTTTTGTTCAGTTATTTGCGATATGATAATGAACTAAAATCCATAGAAAATAATTTATCATTGAGTGCCCTCCATGACAGGTCAATTACCTTGGTCACGGGTATTGCCAATCCTAAGCCGTTAGTTCAATACCTTGAGGATGAAAACCTATCTTTTGATCACCTGGCTTATAAGGATCATCATTTTTTTACATCGCGTGAGATCCAGGAGTTTAATTCCAAGGATCTTGTATTGACGACTGAAAAAGATTATATGCGTTTACAGGGAAAAGTAAAAAACATGTTCTATATAAGAGTAAGTCATGCTTTTTTAGACGATGGCGGAGCAGTACTTAAAAAAGGACTTGATGATTTTATGAAACCGAATTCCTGACTGACTTATTGAAGATGTTTTCCCCTATTTTTTGATAGAATACCGCAGGCTTGAATGGTTTGGTGACTACATCATTACATCCTGCTGCATAAAAGCTTTCTAGACTATCATCTAAGGAAATGGCGGT
>JARFRH010000272.1 GCA_029287355.1 Maribacter sp.
GATACCCCCGGACCATCGCTACATAGGAATTATCATTACAGTCTCGCATTCGATGGTAAGAAACATTGAACCAAAAAACAGTAAGATATGTAATTGGTTATTAGGTGTACAAAAAAGTGGGACACCGATATTGGGTATTTGCTATGGACATCAATTACTAAGTGTTCTTGCCAATGGATTTGTTGAATACAACGCTACCGGAACAATAATCGGATCGGCAAATACTTATTGAACACAAGCAGGAGAACAAGATTAACCCTTTGGAGGATTACCTTCGGTTTTTGAAGTATATAAAGGCCATAAGCAAAGCGTTTCCAAATTGCCAAAATCGATTGAGATATTAGCTACTAGTGATTCAGGAATGATTGATGCTTTTAGAGTTAACGACAATTCATAGGGAGTACAGTTTCATCCTGAATTTGATGAGAATATCACGAAATCATACATTCATCAACAATTCAAGGAGCTAAGTGCTGAGGGATTAGATCCTCTTGAATTATTAGGTAGTGTAGTACATGTAGCTTATGGGGCTAGAATATTTAAACGGTTCAAGCAAATTATAAACAGTGCCTGATAAAGAATAAAAAGCATTTAAACGCTTTATATTCAACTCGTTTATATAGTTCAAAAAAACAATCATGATATCTCTAAATTAGAGAAACGCACATAAAAAAATTCCGTACCTATACCTATATTTGGTAAAGCAACTAACAAGAGATAAAATGCATTGAATTGGATTTTATCGAGACCGTTAAAGTTCAAATAAAGGAGACTTGGAACTGACCCAAAAAACGGCCCGTTTATGTGACATTTTTATTTTTTTCTATTCCGTTTCATTAAACTGCGGTTTTACGGAACCATAAATGCCGATTGAAAAAGCGTTAACTTTATGTTGTTCGCATGATCTTTTCTACATTTGTTTGCCCAATTTATTGAAAATTCAAACTGTATGAATTTTACGTATTCAGAATTAGAGAATCAAAATCTTCTATTCAAGCAACGGCTTTTTGAGACACAATCGCTTTCACGAATTGGCAGTTGGGATTGGAATGTACTAACAAACGAGGTTGAATGGTCAGATATGATGTTTTTACTACTTGGTTATGAACCAAACGCAGTAATTCCTTCCTATTCAATTGCTTATCATCACGTTCATGATGAAGACAAAGCTGTTTATGAAACGGCCATTGAAACGTGTTTAAAAGAAAAAAAGCCCTATTTTCTTAAAAATAGGATGATTCAAGATGACAACGCGATTATTTCTGTTGCCTCCAGAGGAATATGCATTTTAGATGAAAAGGGAAATGTAATAAGAATGATGGGCACCGTTCAGGATATAACGGAACAAATCAATTCCGAACAAAATCTTATCGATAAGGAAAAAGCTTTAGAAAGAGACCTGCTGAAATCACAACTTATCGCCGATGTAGCCCATGAGATTAGAAATCCGTTGAATGCCATTTTGGGATTTTCACAATTATTGAAAAAACCGGACCTATCGGATTCAACAAGGGAAAATTATCTTAATCTCATTAATTCTTCTAGTACCGTTCTCAGGTCCATTATATCGAATATGATGGATGTATCAAAAATTGAAGCAAACCAATTTCATATGGTCCTTGGCCCATGTAATCTCAATGAGATTATGAGAAATATGCTTGATCAATTCAATAACTTGAATTCAAATGACTTGGTATCTCTAAATTTAAGTACATTTTTAGCTGATAATGAGAGTAATATCAACACAGATAGCAATTGCCTGATACGGATACTTTCCAACTTGCTGGAAAATGCCCAAAAATTCACAGAAATGGGATCCATTCATTTTGGTTACACCGTGTCCCAAAATTTAATTCACTTTTTTGTGACCGATTCGGGAATAGGGATTGATCCCAAAGATTATGATGCCATTTTTCAAAGATTTAGACAAATGGATCATCAAGCGCTAAATTCAGGAATTGGACTGGGACTTTCAATTTGTGAAAAGTTGGTGGGACTTTTGGGGGGTGATATATGGGTACAATCTGAAATTGATAAAGGGACAACATTTAATTTTACAATACCTTATACTAAGATCAACAGTACAATCTTAGACAAGAAAATTCGTAATGTCCGTGCTGAAGATGATAGGCCCGAAACCAAAATATTGGTAGCGGAGGACAATGTGACGAACTTCAAGTATCTGGAATTAATATTGAAAGAAGAAAACTACGACGTTATTCATGCCAAGAATGGACAAGAGGCCGTAAAGTTGGTAGAAGAAGAGGGGTCAATAGCGCTGATTCTCATGGATATAAGAATGCCCATTATGGATGGGATTACGGCCAGCGAACTGATTAGAGAGATCAATCCTTCAATTCCTATTGTAATGCAATCAGGGGATATAGATGAGAATGTCCTGCAGCTGGCTATGGATGCCGGGTGCAAAGCCATTTTAACAAAACCATTTTCAGAATTAGAACTTTTTGAAATCATTGAACAACAATTAGAAAAAAGTGGTGGCAATAATTAAGCGCCATAAAATCCGCTTTTATTCAAGGCATCGCAAGGTTGATTTTGAAAAAGGCCCCATAAAAAAGAACCTTCAATAGTCCTTCATTGAATTTCAAAATCCTTATTTCATTTAACGAAGGGTGATATACTAACCCTGTAACACTCATTCATATTTAGAGTCCTTATCACAAACTATGCTAACCATTTCAATGGTGCTATCGCGTATAAGCTGTAAATTTTTGGCTATTCGTATGACTGGGTAAAAATACCTTCCGAGGGTTTTAAAATGCTAGGATTATGATTTTCGGATACGCAAGAGTCTCGACTCCAGAAGTATTTTTGATTCGCAAATAGACCTGTTGCAGAAGAGAGGTTGTGAAAAAAAGGTATACGAATGTAGCAAGCGAGTTCAGAAGAAACAGAAAAGCCCTGAATGAAATGTTGAAGTACATGCGCAAAGGTGATACCGCTACAGCCTAAAAAAATGACAGGGTGTTCCGTTCTTTGAAAAACATGGTCGAACTCATAGATAAGAGCAACGAGGCCGGGATTTTATTCCAAAGGTCTGACTAGAATATCCTTATAGTGGACAATACTTCCTGGATCGTGGCCTTGTAGGGCAAAAGTTCCGCTTTTTAGTACACGGTTCTTCTCCCCATCAGTGCGTTTTGGGTTTTCAGGTTGCGTGTAATCGACGACTACGATATCATTTATTTTAACAATGATACGATTGTCCTCAACTTTGATGTATTCGGTATACCACTCATTATCTCTGGCATAATTTTCTTTGATATCGACAATACCGTAGAGGCTTCCGGTGCGTTTCCAGTCTTCTTGCGAATTGTTAACCTGTACTTCATAACCCTTCATCGGCCAGCCCTTTTCTTGATACTCGGTATGGATGTATATACCTGAGTTTGCCCCGGGCTTGGTCATAACGGCGGCCTTGAACTCAAAATTCTTGAAATCGTGATTTCCAATGGGGCCTATATAAAACAAATGTGCTCTGTCGCCTGCAACTTTGATCGTCCCGTCCTCAACCGAAAAGGTAGATTCATTTTCTCCGACTTGCCAACCATCAAGGTTTTTCCCATTAAAAAGTGATAGCCATTCTTCGGTTTCTTGACCTATTGCTTGCGTTAGAACTGTCAGCGTTATCGTAATAAACAACATGATTTTTGCAATGGGTTTCATATGACTAAAATTAACGGTTGAATCACAAGATATAAAAATTAGGCTACATTTGGTTTGTCTGTAAAGGCTATTTCCATATAACCAGACCGGCAGCAAAGTTTAAATAAAGGACTCAATTTTTAATAACGCAATACAGATGGAAATTTTAGATTGGATACAGAATTGGTTTAAGGAAAATTGTGACGGAGATTGGGAGCATGGTGAAGTGATCCAAATAACCACTATAGACAATCCAGGATGGGAAATAGAAATTGACATTTCGAATACTTCACTAGCTACTACCGATATAAATTGGATACTTAACGAAAATGGAAAACAAGATTGGTACGGTGTGAAAATTGAGAACCAAAAATTTACTGCTGCAGGTGACTCCGGAAAACTAAAATTTTTATTAGGTTTATTCAAAGAGATGATAGAGAAAATCGAAAATTAATACAATTGCCAACAAAGAACTGAGCTTAACCAAAGTTCAAATAAAGGATTGCTTAAATCCTATAGAACACATCATGCTTTTGTGACGTTGCTCTGTAACTCATGCGATACGAATCATGTTAAAAATGTAAAATAGAATCAAATCATGAAAAATAGTTGCCTTTTTATCCTGTTCACTTTTATGGCCATACTCTTGATATATCCTCAAGACACCACAAGTATTTCAGAACAAAGACAAGGAATTTATGCCTTGGTCGATAGGTATGCCCTAGCCAGGGAAAAGAAAGATACGGTGCTGCTCGAAAGTATTTTAGCGACCGATGTGGATCAATTGGTTTCTTCTGGGAAGTGGCGAAGAGGTAAAAAGCAATCTATGGATGGTATGTTGAGAAGCTCGACGGGCAACCCGGGTAAAAGAACACTCAAAATTGAAAAAATACGTTTTCTTAATTCGGTGAGCGCAATTGCGGATGCCAGATATCAAATACGGAATGCCGATGGATCGGTAAGGAAGATGTGGAGCACTTTCATCGTTGTCTATGAAGAGGATAAGTGGAAAATTACCGCTATTAGAAATATGCTACCCGCAAGGCCATAATAAGTCCACTGTATAGCGATTGTTTCAAAGTTCAATTAAAGGCTTGAAAGTCATTAAAGAAAATCAGTATGGAATTTACGCTAAAGACAAAAATCAATACCGGTGCCAAAGAAATTTATCAAACTTGGTTAAACAGCAATGGTCATACAAAAATGACAGGTGGAGTTGCTTCCATTTCAGATAAAATTGGAGCTGATTTTAGTGCTTGGGAGGGTTACATTAAAGGAAAAAACTTGGAATTAGAACCTTATAAGAGGATTTTACAATCATGGCGAACATCGCAATTTGAAGCGCATGAGGAAGATTCACAGATAGAAATTCTACTGAATGAAGTCGATGGACAAACGGAGTTAACATTGATTCATACCAAGGTTCCAGAAAGCGGAGAACACTATAAAAAGGGTTGGGATAATCATTATTTCCAACCAATGAAGGCATATTTTTCAACATAAAAAATGGCAACCCAAAAAGAACAGTGCCAAAACTAAAAATCAAATAAAGCATTATGGACGAAGCTAGAAAAGTGGAGTAGCAACACTGCTGATATCGAATTGTTGTGTTTCTTAAAGAATTGAATCAGTAGATTTATAACGTTGAATACAAATCAAAATATAATAGCGACGATAGTTCATTTTCTTCACTCAATTAATATTATGGTAGTGGAGCGGGAATTACCGAATGATACGTTTATACCTGGGCTAAAGGTTGCCGGCACTACAATTTTAATGGACTTAAGGAAATTAAAATATCCCGGGGATTTGTTGCACGAGGCAGGTCATATAGCAATAACGGAAGAAAAGATTAGGCCACTCATAGGGACTCCGGAAATAGGAGATACTTGGCCGACGGATGGCGAAGAAATTGCAGCTATTCTATGGTCTTATGCCGCTTCCTATAATTTGAATCTTGATCTTGAAATTGTCTTTCATCCAAACGGATATAAAAATGACTCTAAATGGCGAATTGAACAATTCGAAAGCAAGAATTACATAGGATTGCCTCTTTTGGAATGGATGTCTCTATGTAATAAAGAGGAATTTCCGATCATGAAAAAGTGGTTGCGATAAAAAAATGAATCAGTAGTATAATGATTAGGTAAAAATTTTTGGCATGAACTCACTAAAACTACCCTTTCTATTTGATACATCAGTTATTAAAAAAGAAATTGCACAATTTTCAAAATCAGACTATTATGATATTTATAATCCCTCAGTTGCATTAGAAACACTATGGTCCAAACACTTAATAGAACCTATTGGAGGCCCTAGTGATATTCCTTGTTTTTTACCTAACGATGCACTTAAAAAATGCCCTTACTTGTTATCTATTCTGAATACATTTCAATGCGAGAAAGAAACCTTTCGAATTCATATACTGGATCCTGGAGCTTCCATTAAACCTCATAGAGACATAGGGTATCGTTTTGAAGATGGAAAAATTCGAATTCATATTCCGGTTCAGACGAATGAGAAAGTGCGGTTATTACTAAACAACTCACTTGTAAAAATGGAAGTGGGAGAGTGCTGGTACTGTAATTTTCATGTGAAACATGAAGTCAACAACAACAGTGATATGCCAAGGGTTCACTTAATAATGGATTGTATTGTGAATGATTGGTTCGAAGAAATTTTTAACGCCGCGACAAGTTGATATCTCATATATTCAAAGTAAACCCAAAACTTAAATTCGATGCGTAGTCATCCTCGAAACTCGAATCGAACTTTATTATGGAATAATTATATAAAGCCGTAAGACTAATTCTCTTTGTGAGCGGTACCTGAGCCTTGAATTGACTCAATATTCTATGGTTGGCAAAATTTCTATACAAGGGTTGAAAATATAGGGTTCCTGTAATATCCAGGTTCAAATTGGCAAAGGTTCGGTTTATAGAAAGATAGCTGCTATTTCTATGGTTATAGAAACGTTGTTCTGGCGACCCAATGCTTTCTAATTCATACATGTATGAATTGCCGAAGTAAGCACTAGTGGTGTTTGTAGCTACAAATTTGAACCGCAAGCCAACTCCGATTAGGTTTCGCTTCATAATGGTAAGTTTTTGGTTATTTTGACTTTGCAAAAAGACCTCTGCCCGCAGTAATTCGGACAACTTCCGATTAAATCTTGCATGCGTGAACCACGAATTCTGAAAATCTTCTTTTTTAGATCTTATCAGATTAACGTTGCCGACCAAAAAATAGATGTTTTTCAAATCTTTCGATTTAAACTGCACGCTCGAATTGGCACCTATTTGAAGAATATAGTCTCCATTGTTATCGGTGTAATTGAACAGTAGGTCACTATTAAGTACAAACCTAATAGAATCAGTATGCATCCGTTTAGATTCGATGTTGACCAACTGAGCTTGGAGCTTCGAGCCAAAGCCCAAAAATGAAACGAAAGTAATGGTTAGAAGGGCTCTAAATCTATTGCTCATATAAATTTTGTCAAAATGGGTTTGTTGAAAGTTAGTCCAGATTACTGTTCTTACTACTTTCGGCAAAACTATCCCTAATTTTATTATAGCAAAAGTTCAAGTAAAGAATGGTTACAACAATCATTACAATTCGTATAATTCTCATCGGAATTAAAAATTTATGTCAGCGGTAAGTTATGGACTATAGTTTAAATTGTTAAGGTATGGTTTGGCCAATTGGTTTCTACTATGCTTGGCATAGGTCATACTTTGCGGGTAATTGTGGCCACATTCAAAAGCCAACAGCCAAAAACAATTTTAACCAAAGTTCAAATAAAGGACGAATAAAGGTATTAGATTAAAAATCATTCAAGTCCGCGACAGCAAGATTGAAGCGAAGGGTGAGAAGGTCGGGCTTTCGTTTTACGCATTTTTCAAGAATAAAAATGATAATCCCGAGCTTCTAATCGAGGTCGCTACATGGTGGATTTTGGAGAATAAGTTGGACCATTTTGAGAAGGCATTGAAGATTAAGGAAATGCTAAAGTTCAATTAAAGGATACATTTTGTTCGAATGGCATGTGTTAACTTTATATTCTTATCTTGCTAATGGCCAATTGAAAATCAATGAGCCATAGGGCGAACTTGAGAGGTGTCATAGGAAGCCCAATTCCTGGAATCTGTACATCATGAAATGTAGTGTTATGAAGAAAATAGTCCTTATAGTCTGCCTTTTTTTTCTGGCAAATACTTCATTTTCCCAAGATCAGAAGATAAATGTAATTGTCTTCGGAGCGCATCCTGATGATTGCGATAATGATACAGGGGGTACTGCCATACTTTTTGCACAGTTAGGACATAAAGTGAAGTTTGTTTCCCTTACCAATGGAGATGCTGGCCATTACGCTATGGGAGGCGGGGAGCTTGCCAAGATTAGAATTGCCGAAGCCAAGGAGGCAGGAAAAAGGTTTGGGGTCGAATATGAGGTTTTGGACAATCATGACGGCGAACTTATGCCCACTTTGGCCAATCGATTAAAAGTTATAAGGGAAATTAGAAAATGGGACGCCGACCTCGTGATAGCCCCAAGGCCCAATGATTATCACCCTGATCATAGATATACCGGTATTCTAGTACAGGATGCCGCCTATATGGTGATCGTTCCCAATGTTGCTCCTGAAGTACCACCTCTAAAAAATAACCCGGTTTTCCTTTACTCGGAAGATGGCTTCCAAAAACCGGATCCGTTTGAATCAGACATTGCCGTTATCATCGATCAGGTTTTTGATCAGAAAATTTATGCCATGTCAGCCCATGAATCGCAGTTTTTTGATTGGCTTCCATGGACTTCAGGGAATCTGGATAAGGTGCCAAAAGATGAGAAAACCAGACTGGAATTTTTGGCCAAATGGCGCACATTTACCCCAAATGAAGCGACTGTAAAAACCTTACAAAAATGGTATGGAGACAAAGCAATAAGTGCCAAACATGCTGAAGGCTTTGAAATATGCGAATACGGAAAACAGCCAACAGATGAAGAAATAAAAAAGCTTTTTCCGATGCTTAGAAAAGAATAGATCAGTTATAAAGCGAGGGTTCATCCGGTTCGCTGTTTTATAATAGACAAATGTAAATCTTTCTTTCCCTTTCTTTTACCCAACTTCCAAAGTTCAAACAAAGCATGGTTTTATGCTTATGTTTTACCATTAGATAGCAATTCGAACCCTTTTGACTATCAATTGGGGTTAACGAGTCCTTTGCAAACTATTGTCTTTTTAATTTCTTGACATAAAGGATATTCAATTACCTTAGGGCAAGGCGAACAACACTTCAAAATCAACATAATGAAACTAATCTTGCATTTTAAATTTTTACTTGTTGTGCTCATACTATATAGTTGTGCACCTCAAGAAAGGTACTCGGTAATCATTAAAAACGGGACACTCTACGATGGTTCAGGAAATGACGGCATAATCGCAGACCTTGGTATTAAGGATGGTATTATCGCAAAAATCGGGAATCTTGAAGCGGCGAAAGCGCTACGGGTTATTGATGCAACAGGCATGGCAGTATCCCCTGGGTTTATAGATTTACATGCTCATCTTGATCCTATTCTTGAACTTAACCATTGTGAGAGCCATATAAGGCAAGGTGTTACCACTGCTTTGGGAGGTCCAGACGGTTCAAGTCCTTGGCCTTTTGCTGCTTACCTAGACACCTTGAACCAAATTGGGGTGGGTATGAATGTGGCCTATTTAGTGGGTCACAACACGATTAGAAAAAACAGTATGAAATTGGAAAATCGAGCCCCAACCGAAACTGAACTAACCAAAATGAAAGGGCAGATACGAAGGGCAATGGAAGAGGGCGCTTATGGAATATCTACTGGATTAAAATATTTGCCAGGGGCATTTTCAAAGGTGGATGAGGTTATCGAGTTGTCGAAAGTAGCTTCTTCAGAAGGGGGTATTTATACATCACATTTGAGGGAAGAAGGCTTAGGCCTTTTTGATGCAGTTGCCGAAGCTATTCAAATAGCGAATAAGGCGGATATTCCTGTAGTTTTGACCCATCACAAGGTCATGGGTCAGCCTATGTGGGGCAAAAGCACAAGAACATTGGCCATGGTCGATTCGGCGAATAGTGCTGGACTTGACATCAAAATGGATCAATACCCTTATGACGCGAGCTATACGAGCATTTCCATATTAATACCTAGTTGGGCAAGGGCCGGCGGAAATGATGCCTTTAAACAACGCGTGGCAAATCCGAAATTGAGGGATAGTATTAAAAACGGGATAATTTTTAACCTCCTCAATGATAGAGGGGGTAACGATCTCAAAAGGGTACAGTTTGCCAAGGTGTCTTGGATGAAAGAACTAGAAGGAAAAACTTTGAAATATTGGTGTGGTCTCAAAGGCCTTGACCCCACGATGGAAAACGGTTCCGAACTGGTAATCGAAGCGCAATTGAAGGGTGGTGCCTCCTGTGTTTTTCACGCCATGGATGAGCAAGATGTTATGCGGATAATGAAACACCCGAAAACCATGATAGCTTCAGACGGCCGTCTTGTAATACCAGGTAGAGGGCATCCACATCCGAGGTGGTATGGTACTTTTCCGAGGGTATTGGGTCATTATGTTAGGGAAAAGAAAGTGCTTTCGCTATCTGACGCCATTCATAAAATGACACAACTTCCGGCAGAGACTATGGGCTTAAAAGACAGGGGAATCCTCAAAGAAGAAATGAAGGCCGATATTGTGATTTTCAACCCTGAAACCATTATTGATAAGGCAACTTTTGAGGCCCCGCATCAGTACCCTGAAGGAATTCAATTTGTTATCATTAACGGGCAACTGGCCGTTGATAATGAAAAGTTTCAAAACCTATTGGCCGGTGAGGTTTTAAGGAAAAAATAGCCTAATTATATTGACAAAAGTTGATTTCCATAGTCGGGATGGCAATAAAATTTAGTTGACCTAGATGGCCTACAGCGGCTCGATTTGGGCTGTAATGAGGTCTTTCATATACTCCAATTCATCCATGGCCTTTTGAGTAAAATCGAAAAGACTGAGGCATCGGTCTAAATTCTGATTTTCGTAAGATACTTTATAATAGGTATTATTGTTCAAGTAATCCGTCAGGGCTCTTATGCCATGTAGAAACGGCATTAAAATAGCACCGTATGGGAGTGCTTTCAATTCTTCAGAGGAGAGAAACGGACTTTTTGCCGCGAGTCCCTGAATAAAAGCTTCGAAGAGCTCTTTGTCAAAAGTAATTTTAGCAAGATCTTTTTCGTCTTCAGGCGCCGTGTTGACAATGGTGCGAATGGCATCCCCGAAATCGTAGTGAAAACATCCTTTCATCAGCGTATCCAAATCAATTAGACAAAGTGCTCTTCGAGTTTCTTTTGAAAAAAGAATATTGTTTAGCTTGGTGTCGTTATGGCAGATTCGGATCGGTACTACTTTTGGAGCCATTTTCTTTAACTGCGAAAGCATTTCATTCGCGAATAATATTGCCTCCTTGGCGATTTCTTGTTTTTCCGTACTTGAAGTTGAAAGTGCTTTTTTGAATTGTTCTTCGCGCAAATCAAGACTATGGAAATCCGGTATGGTGTCGACGTATTGGTCTTTGTCGATATTTGCCAATAAGGCATGGAAAGTGGCGATAATTTTCCCCGCTTCAAAGGCGATTTCTGGAGAAGTTGTCGTGTTATGCGTTGTACTATTTTTAATATAGGTCATGATGCGCCAGTATCCCGATTCTTCTGACCAATAGGTTTTGTCCGATAGTGTACGAATCAATTCAACTTTGCAATACTCTTTTGAAATCAAATGATTTAGGGTATTGTCAATATTACCCATTAAACCATCGACATCCTCAAAAACACCGTGATTTATACGCTGGAGAATGTATTCGGAACGTCCGTCCAAAGAAACCAGATAGGTGTCGTTGATATAGCCAATATGAAGCGCCTTGAACGTATAGTCTTGTTGCTCCAAGTTAAAATGCTTGAGGATACATGTCAATTCGTTTTGTGAATATATCCTCATGACATTTAGTTCCAAAGTGGGGAAGGGTATTTTCCGCTATTGGTTTTTTCTTGTAGGCTTGCAACAGCTACTTCACGATCACTGGCATAGGTCACACCAAACCATTTGTCTTGCGATGTAACTACCTTTACATTCACGAGGCCTTGTTGCAGTAGGTTTTGTATGGTCTTAGGTATATAGAGCTCGCTTGTTTTGACCATGTGCTCATCTGCAAGAAACTCACGAAACTCCTTTTCGATAACATCGAAAATTTGCGGACGACAAATCCAAAAATTCATGCTGGCCAATTCATCTCCGGTATATTTCATTCCCGAATCGGCGTCAATCACTTGATCCCCTTCTTGGGCTAACTTAAGTCGTTCATCCACTGAAATCAAATTGTCACCATCGGTCATGCACACGCCTCTGGAAACCGATCCATGTTCCGAAAGTGTATCTTTTAAAGTATAACCAACAAGCGCGTACTGATTTTCATCATGATACTCCCTCATGAACTTGGCCGCGTTGGCGTAAGCGGATTGTCCGTAAAAATCATCGGCATTGATAACACAAAAAGGCTGGTCGATAACATTTCTGGCTGTCCAGACGGCATGGGCCGTTCCCCATGGCTTAGGGCGTTCTCCAGTGAAGCTTACCCCATCTGGCAAATCGGAAATTTCTTGTGCCAACACATCCAACTTCACATGAGATGGCAAACGACCTTCAAGGTGATCTTCTAAAAACGATATATTTTCTTTTTTGGTGATTACGACGATATGGTCCATGCCATTTTGAATAGCATCGTACATGGCAAATTCCATCAAGAATTCACCATTTGGGCCTAAATCATCGAACTGTTTTAGTTTGCCATAACGGCTACCGCTTCCCGCGGCCATTAAAAGTAATGTCATCAATTATAGTTTTGAGGGGCAAAAATAGCTATTCAAGTTTTATTTTGGAGCAGGTTCTTTTGAATTTTAGATGATCTTCATTTCCTTGGGGTCCCAATTGACAGGTCGCTTGTTAAAATAACTTTCATTTGCTAAAAGCGCTGCTCCTGCTGCTCTTAAACCAAACGTCCCATCTTGAATAATATTTCCCTTAGCTCGAATGGCTTGAAAAAAGTTATGGAAATGGTCATAATGACCTCCTTTATAGTTCCCTGGCGCCTCCCAAATAGTGGTTCCGGTCTCCAATGACGAGGCCCTGCTCTCCAAATTTTTTGCGGCATAATCTTCTTTGATTTTTTGCTGGGTCGCTTCGGTATAGGCAATCATGGAATATCCGCCTGGGACCATTCCCAATTTGGAACGTTTTAGTGTAACCGAGTTTTGACCTATTTCCATTTCGCCCTCGGTGCCAATTAATCGGAAACCGCCACCTCCTCCTGATCCAGCAATAAAATTGATGCGGAAAGCGGCATTGAAGGCCGCGTGCGTATCCGTTTTTGGATAATCGTACAAGGTAATGGTCACATCGGGTACATCGCGGCCATCGTTCCAGTAGCGTAATCCTCCTGTCGCTAGTGCCCTATTCGGACCCTGCGAACTAATGACATGATTCAGGGTGGAAAATGCATGAACGAAAAGATCTCCCGCTACACCGGTTCCATAGTCTTGGTAGTTGCGCCACCTAAAAAATCTTTTGAGTTCGTACGGCTGCTTGGGCGCACTGCCTAAAAACGTGTCAAAGTCGATTGTATTTGGATTGGCATCAGGTGGTATCGGATATTGCCAAGCACCCTCGGCGGAATAACGATCATTATACATATCCAACATGACAATTTCACCGATGGCTCCTTCCTCATATAATTGTTTCGCTTTTTCATTGCCCAACGATGCCATGCCTTGACTACCTACCTGGCAAATGTTGCCTGTTTCTTTTTGGGTCTTTATGATATCATGCCCTTCAACGAAATTCTTGACCATTGGTTTCTCGCAATAAACCGCTTTACCGGCCTTCATGGCATCAATGGTAATCTTTTGATGCCAGTGATCCGGTGTTGCCACGATGACAGCGTCAATATCTTTACGTGCCAGTAGTGCTCTGTAATCACGGGTAGTAAATAGATCGTTACCCCATAGTTCTTTCGCCCTGTCTAGCCTCCCGTCATAAAGATCACATACCGCTACCAATTTTACACCATTTACTTTTAATGCAGCCGTGGTATCATAAATACCTTGAATTCCAGAACCTATTAGTCCTATTTGAATTTGGTCATTAGCCGAAAACGCTAGCGGTTCATAGGTTCTATCTAGTAGAATTTTTTGCTCATAGGGTGACGCGCTTATAATTATTGGGGCAGTCGTAAGAGCTGCTGAGCCCAAGGTGGCCTTCCTTAAAAATGACCTTCTGGATACTTTTTTTTTCATCTGTTCTCGGGTTAATAATGCTTTTCGTTTGGAAAGTTAACGGTGTTCTAAAAATAAGGATTTAATCTTCATTTCGATGCTCATAGATTTTCATGAACAACATAGTCGACATTTTTTGTGCCCTGTTTTTTGCTATCCAGGCAGTCTCTCCTGCAAAGAGTTCATCAATAGTGGCAAACCAAACCTTCAGCCATAAACCAAAATGTTCTGATGTAATGGAGTTACCCATTTTGTCATCCACTTCTTGATGTACGGATACCGGATTACCATGGTATTTTCGTTTTAGGAAAAGTTGCGTTTCCCAAAAATCGGTGAGTAGTTCAAAATGACTTTCCCAATCTCTAATGATGGCATTGAAAATGGGAGCTAGGTCGTCATGAACCCTTATTTTCGAATAGAAAGTTTCTACCAAGAGTTGAATGTGCGCTCTATTTTGAATATCCGTTTTTTTGCCCATTGTTTTTCAAAATAATGATGAAGGTAATCATTATTTTATACGATTTGAATTACTTTGTTCGCAGCGGCAATTCGTAATTTTGTAAAAACCAGAAACATGAATGTTCCGCATACCAATAAAAGGAGAATTGTTATTATTGGAGGTGGATTTGGCGGGATTTCCCTCGCTAAGAAATTAGCAAAAGTGGATGCCCAAGTGGTACTTATCGATAGGCATAATTATCATACTTTTCAACCGCTGCTCTATCAAGTATCTACAAGTGGTTTAGAGCCAGACTCCATAGCATATCCAATAAGAAAAGTGCTAAAACGGTTGAATGATTTTCACTTTCGGCTGGCCTCGGTCAAAAAAATAGATACGGAACGTCAAGAAATTCAAAGTGACATTGGTACGTTAACCTACGACTATCTGGTGTTGGCAACAGGAACCAAGACCAATTTTTTCGGCAACACAGCTTTTGCCCAATATGCAATGCCAATGAAAACCATTCCGCAGGCATTGGACATCAGAAGTTTAATGTTGCAGAATTTTGAAAGGGCCGATGATTGTGAAAATGAAGAAGAACGAAAGGCTTTGCTTAGCTTTTGCATCGTTGGTGCGGGGCCTACAGGTGTGGAACTTGCGGGTGCATTTGCCGAATTGAAGCGTCATGTATTCCCAAAAGACTATCGACATTTGAATGTTTCCGAAATGGAGATCCATCTTTTTGAAGGGGGCGGGCGTTTACTTTCACCTATGAGTGAAAGCGCTTCCAAAAAGGCTGCCTCATTTTTAGAGAACCTTGGGGTTACCATTCATGTAAATGCCATTGTACAAGATTATGACGGAGCTATTTTGAAGCTGAATAACAAACAAACCATGCGCACCAAAAATCTGATTTGGGCCGCTGGAGTAACCGGGGCGTCCATTGAAGGATTCGATACGAATATGCTTGTCGAAAGACTCAACCGTTACAGAGTCAATGAATTTAATCAGGTGATTGGTTTTGATGCTATTTTTGCTATCGGGGATATTGCATATATGGAATCCCCTGATTACCCAAATGGACATCCTCAGGTAGCACAGCCTGCTATTCAACAAGGAGAGCATTTGGCCAAAAACCTCAGTTTACTATTTCAAGGTAAAAATTTAAAGCCCTTTTCATATTTTGATAAGGGCACCTTGGCCACTATTGGAAGAAACCGAGCTGTAGCCGATTTAGGGAAACTTAAATTTGGAGGTTTTTTCGCCTGGTTCATTTGGATTTTTGTTCACTTGATGGCTTTAGTGGGTTTTCGGAACAAAGTCGTCGTGCTTTTCAATTGGGCCTACAACTATATCAACTATGATAAAGCGGCACGCCTCATAGTTCGACCCTTTAAAAGAAAGGTATAAACCGTCTAGAAGCTTTTAATTAGAAAAGCTTTCTTATCTTTGCCTTGTTGTGTTGTGACTCATGTCTAGAAAGACCTGAGCCAATGAAAGGCTTTCCTCCTGATAGTTATCAGGATAACGGGAGGCTTTTTTTATGGAATATATTTTATTCAATCCGATATGCTATTGGCGGGTTGCCGTTTAGGTGTTCATTGCGAAGAACCTTGATTATAATTTGATTCGTAATTATTCAATGCTGAGATCAAAACGCTTGTTTTTTGGATAAACTGAAGCCATGTTTTTCAGCTATTCATGGTGAATTGTTGTAAATTTATAGAGGTTAAAAAGAAGCTCTCAATATGCCGTTATATCATAAATTAGGAATCATTCCACAAAAAAGACATACCCAATTCAGAAAAGAAGACGGTAGTTTACACTACGAACAACTTTTTGGTACTATTGGTTTTGATGGAATGTCTTCGTTGATGTATCATCTGCATCGTCCGACACAAGTCAAAGAAGTTGGAAAGACATTGGATGTATCACCTCGAGCCGCTGTACAATACAATATCAAGTCAAGATTGTTGAAAGGTCTTGAAATTCGGCCAGAGGATGATTATCTGCAAAGTAGGAAAACCGTTTTGTTCAATTCGGATGTACACCTTGCTTTGGCCGCGCCAAAAAAATCAATGACCGATTATTTTTATAAAAATACCGATGCCGATGAATTGCTTTTTATTCATAAAGGAACGGGAACCTTAAAAACCCTACTCGGAGAAATTCCTTTTGAATATGGTGATTATTTGTTGATTCCAAGAGGGATGATTTATCAAATCGAATTCGAGACCGAGGAAAATCGTTTGTTGATTACCGAGAGTTATCATCCCATTTACACACCAAAAAGATATCGAAATTGGTTTGGTCAACATTTGGAACACGCGCCATTTTGCGAACGTGATTTTAAACTACCACAAAATCTCCAGACTCATGATGAGAAGGGGGAGTTCTTGATGAAGGTTAAAAAGCAAGGTCAATTACATCACATGGTTTATGCTACACATCCCTTCGATGTTGTTGGTTGGGATGGCTATAATTACCCTTACGGGTTCTCTATTCACAACTTTGAACCAATTACAGGTAGAGTACATCAACCACCGCCAGTCCATCAGACTTTTGAGACCAGTGCGTTTGTGGTTTGTTCATTCTGCCCTAGATTGTACGATTACCACCCAGAGGCGATTCCTGCGCCCTATAACCATTCTAATATTGATTCAGATGAAATGCTTTATTATGTAGCCGGTGACTTTATGAGCAGGAAAGGAATTGACCAAGGGTATATTTCATTGCACCCTGCAGGAATTCCACATGGCCCGCATCCAGGAACTTATGAAGCCAGTATCGGTAAAAAAGGTACGGAAGAGTTAGCGGTTATGGTAGATACCTTCAAACCGCTACAGTTAACACAAACGGCATTGGATATTGATGATGGCAAGTACTATCGGTCTTGGTTGGAGTAAAGTTCCTGTTATAAGGGATGGCGGCACGATAAAGAAAAATTATTGCATCTGATGGACAACATAATGAACCAAAGATGCCGCTAATTTTGCGGTTTGATTATCAATGTCATATGTTGGGTTCATCTCGGCAACATCCAGCGAAATCGTTTTTTTTGATTTGAATATCAACGCCAACGATTCAATGACGATTTTGGGCGAAAAACCCATAGGGGATGGGGCGCTTACTCCTGGGGCATAGGCCGATGAAAACCCATCTAGGTCAATGGTCACATAGATGTGATCAACTCGCCGAATAAAGTCTAAAAGGGTCCTAACAATGATTTCCGCTTCATTCATTGAAAAATTGATATTTTCAATATAAGTGACCCCTAAATCATGGGCCGTTTGAAACAAGACTTTATCATTCGCATCTTTTCGAATTCCAAGACATAAATAATTAAACGTAGCGCCGTCATCTTTACAATCCTCGGCAACTTGATAAAAAGGAGTTCCTGAATTGTTTCCACTGGTATTTTTCCTTAAATCAAAATGCGCATCAAAATTGATGATGCCGATCGACTTATCTTTTCCTAAGAATTTTTTAATTCCTTTATAATGTCCATAGGCCATATCATGACCTCCCCCCAAGAGCAACGGAAAAGCATTTTTTTCTAGGAGTTGAGTTACTTTTTCAGATAAGTTCTCTTGAGCAACTTCCATAGCGTCATCTGAACATTGAACGGAACCTACATCAACAAGCAGTACTTCCGATGCTAAGTGATTTGGCATTTTTGCCAATTGCCTTCGAATGGCATCCGGTCCATCAACAGCCCCAGTACGACCTTGATTTCGTTTTACGCCGGAGTCGCATGAGTAGCCTAGTAATGCGATTTTCTTGTTTGCGATTTCGAGTTCGGTCTCCTCTAAGTCAAAACAAGCTACTTTTTCGTGAAGATATAATCGCTGCTCGGATTTTCTTCCTGTCCAAATCGAGCTTTTTGTTCTGCAGTAGGTTGACATGGTAAGAGCCTGTTTAGGATTCTATCAATTGTTTATTATACCTCTTTTTGCGCATAACAGCGTAAGAATTTAAAACCGTAGCCCTGCTATGCTTAAAAATTCTGCCTCGTTCTGCATTAAAAATAGCCTATAAAAAATTCAATCATAAATTCTTAAACAGGCTCTTGGTCAAAAAGATTTTCTAATAAATTTTCTTCCACTAAGTTAGGCAAAGTAACCTTTAATTCAGGCGAGCGCTCCATTTCACGTTTAATCGCGAATATTGCCTCATCATTTCTGGCCCAACTTCTTCTTGAAATACCATTATTCACATCGTAGAACAACATGTTCTTCAATTTTCTGGATGCATCCTCCGAACCATCCAGCACCATGCCGAAACCGCCATTGATGACTTCACCCCAGCCAACACCTCCTCCATTGTGAATCGAGACCCAGGTAGCACCTCGAAAACTATCGCCAATGACGTTGTGAATGGCCATGTCGGCCGTGAACTTGCTTCCGTCGTAAATGTTGCTGGTTTCTCTAAAAGGAGAATCGGTTCCACTGACGTCATGGTGGTCGCGACCCAAAACCACAGGTTGGGAAATCGCTCCTGTTCGTATGGCTTGGTTAAAAGCTTCGGCAATTTTCACTCTTCCCTCGGCATCGGCATAGAGTATTCTTGCCTGCGACCCAACAACCAATTTGTTCTGCTCGGCCTCCGTGATCCATTTGATGTTGTCATGCATCTGTTGTTGAATTTCTTCGGGAGCCTTCCCTTTTATTTCTTTCATTATTTGAAGTGCAATGGCATCGGTTTTTCTTAAATCTTCGGGGTCTCCAGAAGTACAAACCCAACGGAATGGACCGAACCCATAATCAAAACACATCGGACCTAATATATCTTGCACATAAGAGGGGTATCTAAAATCGATTTGATTTTCAGCCATCACGTTCGCACCTGCTCTTGAACATTCCAATAGAAAAGCATTTCCATAATCAAAGAAATAAGTGCCCTTTGCAGTATGTTTGTTTACAGCGGCGGCATGCCTCCTAAGTGATTCCTGGACTCTGGATTTGAATTCGGCAGGATGTTCACTCATCATCCGATTTGATTCATCAAAACTTAATCCGACAGGATAATAACCACCCGCCCACGGATTGTGCAATGAGGTTTGATCAGAACCTAAATGGATAAAGATGTTTTCAGCATCGAAACGCTCCCAAACATCAACTACGTTTCCGATAAATGCCAGGGATACCACTTCCTTTTTTTCGATCGCCGCTTTCGTGCGCGAGACTAAGGCATCCATGTTATCAATTTGTTCGTCTACCCATCCTTGGGCATGTCTTTTTCTTGCTGCGGTCGCATTCACTTCTGCACAGATAGTAAGACAACCTGCAATAGTCCCTGCTTTTGGTTGAGCGCCACTCATGCCACCCAAACCTGCGGTCAAGAAAATTTTTCCTGCGGGGGTTTCCTCTTTTTTCAAAACATTTCGGAAAGCATTCATCACGGTGATGGCAGTGCCGTGAACGATTCCTTGAGGACCAATGTACATATATGAACCTGCGGTCATTTGACCATATTGTGTTACGCCGAGCGCGTTGTATTTTTCCCAATCATCGGGTTTGGAGTAATTCGGAATCATCATTCCATTGGTAACCACAACTCTTGGTGCTTCTTTTGAAGATGGAAAAAGACCCATTGGATGCCCTGAGTAGACATGTAATGTTTGCTCATCGGTCATCGTGGCCAAATACTGCATGGTCAATAGGTATTGTGCCCAATTCTGAAATACCGCGCCATTACCCCCATAGGTTATCAATTCTTCAGGATGTTGGGCCACGGCAGGATCCAAATTATTCTGAATCATCAACATAATAGCTGCTGCCTGTGCCGTTTTGGCCGGATATTCGCGAATAGGACGAGCATATAGTTTATAAGCTGGTTTAAATCGGAACATATAAATTCGTCCATACCTATTGAGTTCTTCTGCGAATTCTTGCGATAGTTCGGCATGCCAAGCTTTAGGAAAGTAGCGCAATGCATTGCGGATCGCCAGTTTTTTTTCTTCGAGGGATAATATTTCCTTTCGCTTAGGTGCATGATTGGCCTCAAGGTTATATTCCTTTTTTGAAGGAAGTATGTTTGGGATGCCTTCTAGGATGTGTTCTTTGAAATTCATTCATTTATTTTTTTGCTTAACGCATTGCGCTATTTTTCAAATTTTAGTGAGGTTGATTTCCAGTAAACATTTTACCTCGTACTTGAAACTTCGCACTTCATGGTTCTATCCATGTTTATCAAAAACCAATTCTCCATTTTTCCATACCATACAGGGTTTGAAATTTCCTTGGTTGTATAAGATTTCTTGATAATTATCGGTATGAAAACCTATGAAATCGGCATTGTACCCTGCTGCGAGTTGTCCTCTATCTTTTAGGTTTAATGCAGCGGCAGCACGGAAAGTAATTCCGGCTAAAACTTCTGCGTTCGAAAGCTTTTCAAAAGTCCCCAATATAGAAGCTTGAGTTATCAAATCTCCCATTGGTGCAGAACCTGGATTGTGATCACTTGCGATGGCCAAAGCTCCACCAGCATCAAGTATTTTACGTGCGGGAGTGAAATCACAACCTAATCCGATGGATGCTCCCGGCAAGGCCGTGGCAATGACATTACTATTGGCCAGCAGTTCAACTTCTTTTTGTGTACTTGCTTCCAAATGGTCTGCACTAACCGCTTCAAAATCTACGGCAACTTGGCTTCCTGAAGTTGAAAATTGATCAGCATGGACGGTAATGTCAAAACCCATAGCCTTTGCTTTTTCAAAATAAGGGGCAATTTGCTCAGCGGAAAAAGCACTTTCTTCTATAAAAGCATCGATACGATTCGCTAGGCCTTCTTCCTTTAAAATAGGAAATAAGTTTTCACTTATTTCTGATAAATATTCGGAGTGATTTCCCTCGAAATCCTTAGGCAGCATATGTGCGGCCAAACAAGTAGCGATTAAATCGGCCGAAGTTTGATTATTTGCCTCTTGAATTGCCCGTAGCATTTTCAATTCTTCATCGACGGAAAGACCGTAGCCACTTTTCACTTCGATCGTGGTGATGCCGTTTTTTAGATGACGGTTGGCAAGTTTTGTTGTTTTCTTGACCAATTCCTCTTGGCCTGCTTTTCTGGTTTGGGTGACCGTATCCCAAATGCCGCCTCCTGCTTTTGCAATTTCCAGATAAGTCTTTCCAGCATTTCGCATGGCGTAATCGCTAGCGCGAGAACCTCCGAAACAAATGTGCGTATGAGAATCGATAAAGCCCGGTAAACAGGTATGGTCGCCCTTCAATTCATGAACTTCGCTCTCGCTAAAAGCGCTTTTGAGTTCAGCGAATTTACCAATGGATTTTATCGTATCACCTTCGATGATGATGCCGACATCTTCCAATACTTCAAGTTGGTCATCCGTTAGGGCCCCTTTCAAAGCCAAACCAGTCATCGGAACGAGTTGTTTGAAAGGACCTATTAGTTTTACTTTATTCATGTCTTTCGTTTACTTTTCGCATTATGTGTATGGTGTATAGCAATTTGGGTCGTATCAATATACTTCAAATTCTTCCGAATAGGGAACTTCGAAGGCCAGTTTGTTTTCTTTTGTTACACGCTCGATGACCGAAATAATGGTTTTGTTCCTTATCATTTCAATTCCTTTTTCTATGTCGTCGGCAAAAACACGGTCTTTTTTGGCAAAGGCCACTTTTTTTCTGATTTCCTTATGAATTTCATCCAAGTAGACTCCTGATTTCATTGGTTTTCGGAATTCGAAAGCCTGTGCGGCCGTCAATAGCTCAATGGCCAATATTTTTTCTACGTTATCGATAACCTGTAATGCTTTTCTGCCCCCTATAGAACCCATGCTCACATGATCCTCCTGACCTAAGGAGGTCGGAATGCTATCCGCACTGGAAGGAAAACAAAGTCCCTTATTCTCACTTGCCAAGGCCGCGGTTGTATATTGCAAAATCATATAGCCTGAATTGATTCCCGTATCATCCATCAATAGTTTTGGTACACCGGGACTGTTTCCTTCAAGTGCTAAATAAATTCTGCGGTCTGAAATATTTCCGATTTCGGAGGCAGCAAGACAGGTATAATCCAAAGCCATAGCGAGCGGCTGGCCATGAAAGTTCCCGCCACTGATGGTTAATTCCTCGTCTATAATAACAGGATTATCGGTAACGGAATTCAGTTCCACTTCAAGTAACTCCTTTAAATGTAACCACGCATTTCTAGATGCTCCGTGCACTTGCGGTATACAGCGAAGGGAATATGGGTCTTGTACGCGCTCACAGTCGATGTGGTCTTCCAAGATTTCTGAACCTCTCAGCAGACGTTTGATGCGTTTGGCGACATGAATATTGCCTTTGTAAGGCCTTAGTGCATGCAATTCGCCGAAGAAAGGTTTGACAGAACCCTGAAGTCCTTCGATCATCATTGCCCCGATGACATCCGCTTGCGCTAGACAGCTTTGTAATTTTTGAACAACTTTGACAGCATGGGCAGCGATAAACTGTGTGCCGTTGATCAAGGCCAAGCCTTCTTTCGGACCCAATGCCAATGGCTTTAGGCCTGCTTTTGTAAATAAAGAGGAAGTCGAAATTTCCTTTCCTTGAAAATGTACCTTACCCAATCCTATTAGCGGCAAAAACAAATGCGATAACGGTGCCAAATCTCCCGATGCACCTACGGAACCCTGGGAAGGAACCACGGGAATGGCATCATTTTCTATGTGCCAAATAATGCGATCCAAAGTGGTTTCGGCAATACCCGAATACCCTTTGGACAAGGCATGCACCTTTAAAATCATCATCAACTTGGCGATTTCGGGGGCGATGGAATCTCCTACACCTACACTATGGCTTTGTAAAATGTTGGTTTGTAAAATGGTTGTATCCTCTTTCGATATTTTGGTAGTACAGAGCGGCCCAAAACCTGTATTGATACCGTAAACAGGGCGCCCTTTTTCGACAATATTCTGAACGGTTTTCCAACTGGAGATGACTTTTTTTCTAGTATCCGAAGTGAGTTCCATCCGGGTTTCACCCCCTGCAATAGCGATTGCTATGCCTGCGGTCAACCAA
>JARFRH010000294.1 GCA_029287355.1 Maribacter sp.
CCATAACATAACCAAAACCAGACTTGCCTTAAATATCATTGATTTTATTCTAGCGTTTGATCGCAAAATGACCTGTTATTTTTTTTTGAGTTGTCAGAGAAATTGCGGTAAACCAATAGACCGATGAAGGCATTGGCGTGCCATTTATTTGCCCATCCCAACCCAGTGCCAGCGGGTCAATTTGTTTTATGAAATTTCCATATCGATCGAAAATATGGATGTCACCTACATTGATTTCCCCTGTTTCCAATGGTGGGATGAATTGCCAAAAATCATTGATCCCATCCCCGTTCGGTGAGAAAAAATTCGGAAAACTATTCAATGTTAAATCTTTAATAACACTTTCCGAGGTAATGCCACAACCATTTTTATCCCTAACATAAAGTATATAAGGGGCAGGAACAAGATTCACAAATACATTACTATCTTGATAAGGTCCATCAGGATTGTCTAATGAATATTCATAGTGGCCAATACCAATAGTTTGTACAGAAATCTGAATGGTACCATTAAATAGTTTGGTGTCAATGGAGGAGATGGTAGGTGCTTCCGATATACTTACTTGAAACTCTTTACTTCGTGTACATTCAATGTTGTTCCCTGCACTTGAAACCATATTATAGGCTTCAAGTCGATAGGCGCCTGGTTCCGATAAGGTTATTTGAGGCAAGTTCGAAATAAGTTCTTCTCCTCCGTTGTCAGTTTGTTTTAACCAACGATAGCCAGACGAAGTACCTGAAGCAGATATAGTATAAGGAATATCACTTTTACAAATCGATACTTCATCTAGAAAACTAATTGAAGGTATTTGATCAACTACCTCACCTGTGGCTTCATTCAAATAAGGAGCGCATGCAGGTAAAGTAGAGAAACTAATTTGTTGGCAATCAAGGGCTTCACCGGCAGAATTAAATGGTGTCACCCTAACATAAAAAGTACGGTCAGGTTCAAAATCGAACCCTTGAGTACTGTTTTCGCCGTAAGTCACATTGTTTAAAATTTCGCTAGTCTCGGGTGATAAACCTATAGTTACCCTATAGCCATCGGCTTCATCTACTTCTGTCCACGCGAGCAGAGGGGTCAAAGAAACATTTATTGCTCCATTTTCAGGACTAATGAAATTCGCGCAATTGGGACGTACTGCGACTGCCTCGGTTTTGAAGCTAAATTGTTGACAGATAAGGGGTGCTTGACCATTGTCGTTGTAAGGTATTATTCTCACGTAAACATCTGTTTCAAAAGGTAGTTCATTTTCTGGCGTGTAGCTAAGTACATTGCCTACATCAACATTTTCAACTAGCTCATTTCCTCCCTCAGTAATGCCAAGTGTTATGATATAACCATCCGCTGTTGGGGCATACTGCCAATTTATCGGGGTTGCAATATCCACCTCAATAGCATTGTCAACAGGTACAGTAATCATAGTGCAAGAAGGCGGCGTGATAACATCGACCGTTTTAAAACTTTCAGTACCACATTCAATAGGTTCGGCGTCGAAAAAAAAAACACTAAGTGTAACAAAAATATCGATATTATCTGGCAGCCCTATTGGTGGTTGAAAAACTGTATTGGTGATATTTCTATTGTTTACAATTTCAGTTCCTCCTGGAGTAATCCCAATGGAAATAATATAACTATCGGCTTCATCCGCCTCGGTCCAACTTATTGCGGTATTCACAGGTACATCGATGTCACCATCAAATGGCCCATTTAAAGTGGGGCATGTAACCTGAGCATATGCAAAGCCGACGCAGAGGAATGCGATAAGAAATAGCAGTTTTTTTTGCATTTGAATAAAATCAAACATCACAATATACTCAAAGTCTATCTTTTTAGGGAAAAATGACCGTTAAAATCCTTATCACCATCGATAACCACCTCAAACCAGTACTCCGAGGAAGGTAATGGTCTTCCGTTTAGTGTTCCATCCCAACCTTGAGAATCGGCTTTTATTTGAACTAGGAAAACACCATAGCGATTGAAAATGGAAATTGGTCCTTTCAGTGTTTTCTCGGCACTATAATCCTCTTTTAATTGCCAAAAGTCGTTGATTCCGTCTCCATTAGGGGTAAAGAATTTTGGAAAATCATCGACCTCAATATCCTGTTGAACGATGCTTTTAGAAACTCCGCATCCATTCTTGTTCCGAACATAAACCGTGTGCGCCCCAAATGGTATGCCCTCGAATACATTGTTGTTTTGAAAAGGCCCCTCTGCAGCATCAAGACTATATTCGTAAGAACCAGAACCCGCCACCTCAACAGTGATTCTAAGGTAACCCAACTTTTCTATAGCGGTTGCTTTTGTGATATTTGGTCCTTCATCAATGACTACTAAAAACTCACTGGTACTGGTACATTCAATTGTTCTTTCAAATAAAACTGCCCTATCATACACCTCATACAAATAAGGGCCGGGTTCATAGAGTTCAGCTTCTGCGCTTTCAGAAATTAAATCGGTAGTTCCGTTGGCATTGATTTTATACCAGCGGTAGCCATCGGCGCTATCGGTTGCTGTCAGCAAATACGGCAGTTGATTATTGCAAATCGGGATTTGACTTGGGAGGGTTGTTATAGGATTTAAAATGACAATTTCACCCGTTAGGTCATCAGTAAAAGGACCACAATCCACGATTGTTGTAAAGGATTCGTTCGTACAACCTACAGCCTCACCCGCGTCATTGTATGGTACGATGGTCACAAAGTATTTATGAGTGGTCTCTAATTCGAGAATACTAGTTTTGGTTTCTTCAATAAATGCGGTATAAAAAATATCATTGGGAAATGGGGAACTACTCACTGATATTTTGTATCCACTAGCACCATCAACAGGTTCCCATTCCAATGCAAGGGATTTAGGAATATCAATAGCACTATTTAGGGGATAAGTCAGACGAGTACATTCTAGATTACTGCTAACAGTTCTTACGGCAAAACTCTCTTCAGTACAAATCAAGGGTGCAGACCCATTCTCATTATAGGGAAGAATTTTCACATAAACCTGGGCATTTAATGGTAAGTCAAATGGTGGGTCATAGAAAAGGGAATTGCCAGCGTTAAAATTATCTACAAGGTCGTTTCCTCCAGGTGATGTGCCAAGTGTTAATCTATACCCTGTCGCCAATGGTGCATAATTCCAAACGATATTGACCTCTTCTCTCACAAATATCGCATTGTTTAAGGGGTCTCGTAGGGTGGTGCATGAGGGTGGTGAGAGAACATCCTCTGTGACAAAGCTACCTATCTCACAGTCGAAACCACCCAGATTATTGCCGATAACCCTAAGAGAAACATATATTCGAGTTTTTTCAGGTAAGCCTTTTGGCGCTGTGAAATTTGCGAAGGTACCAGAGGTTTTTTGGTCAATAATATCGGTGCCTCCCGGCGTGGTTCCCAGGGATATTAAAAAAATTGATTGCCCCGTAAGGTTCTCCCATTTGATTTCCGTTGTCACTGAAACATCCTCATCACCATCGAATGGACCAATAAGTTGGGGGCAAACTTGTGCTTGACAAAAGCCTAAGCCTACAATTAGAATAATATGTAGCAATATCTTATTCACGGCAAATTATAAAATCGCATTCATCTCATTAAAGAAAAATGCCCCTTAAACTTTTTCCCATCTTCAAAGGCTACATTGAACCAATAGTCTGAAGCAGGTAAGCGCTTTCCTTGAAATGTTCCATCCCATCCGGGTTCATCCGAATTTAACTGCACCATTAATTTCCCCAACCTGTTGAAGATTGAAATTATTGCGGTCGCTCCATTTTGGTCAATGCCAATTAACTGCCAATGATCATTAAAACCATCACCGTTAGGAGTGAAAAACTTTGGGAAACCCATTATCGCAATTTCCTCATCGGAAACTCCGCAGCCTCTTTTATCTCTTACGAATACCATATAAAATCCGGCATCGACATTTTCAAAATTGTTGGTATCTTGGTATTGGATACCATTAATAGAATACTCATAATCACCATCACCACTTACCAAGACTTCAATTGTATTGTTATTTGAGGCATCTTCTATTTTTATTTCCTGAAATACAGCTTTGTTGGAGGGGTTCACAATAAAATCCTTACTCGTGGCACATGTTATCATTTGCCCACCTTTTTCATAAAGGGTTCCTACCTCTAAAGTATATGTGCCGCCTTCGGATATGGCCAATTTGACCTTATCGCTAATTTTTTGCAATTGACCTTGATCTAGCCTATACCAAGCATAAGAATCAAAACCCAAGGGAGCTTCCAGAGGTAATGACTCTCCATCCGTACATACTTGATATGAATCGGCCAATTCCAATTCAGGTAAAGGGTTCACAACAAGGTCTATTTTTTCGACCCCAAGACATTGATCGTCATTTTCCAAACGCACATATATAGTAGTGTCGCCAGAGATATAAAGGTCTGGCAGTTGATTTTTTTCTAGAACCATATCGTCTAGATTGGAATAAAAGGCCACATCCAGATTCCCATAGCCCTCCTGTGCAATCTTTTCAAGGTCGAACGAGCTTTCCAAAACAGCATCATTGGAATTTTCATCACATATCATAATCGGACTCAGTATACTTTCATTTAATGTTGTTGGG
>JARFRH010000345.1 GCA_029287355.1 Maribacter sp.
CATGTGCTCCGAGTCTCAAGTCTAAACAGTCCATCAATTCTCTGTGTTCACCCAAATTTCTGTCACAGGCGTCATTGGTGTGGGTTGCCTCACCAATGCTATCACCAATTATCAGACATCCGTTATCCGCCGGTAATAGTGGGTCAAGAACAAAATCAATACCGGCACTCCAGGGACCGTAGCCGTTACCATTCCAGGTCTGGATCCACCAAGTGCCGTTGCCTACAGCAAGTTCAATGTTGGGTGTAACCGAGCATTGGCCGGTTCCCCCGGCACAACCGGCCTGATCTGCGGTGTACCATTGAGTTATTCTGTTACCGGTACTGTCATCGACCCACAGATAATACCGGGTGGAATCAGATTCCGCATCCCAGGTATATTCGGGTGTGATGTCGGTAATCGTGCCCGATGGCGAAACTAATGTTGCCGCCCCGGGCACGGCGCCCTGTGCCTCACCGCTATTCAGACAGAAAAACACAAGACCTAAAATTGTAAGTATAAACAAGCGAAGTCTAGCATATTTAAAGCTTAAACATTTCATCCCTCTTATCCTCTTTGTCTGCAACCAGAACATCTTGAACTTCTTGCAGTATCTTATGATGATGGGTTTTATAGGGAAACCGTAATCAATTTCAGTACGAAAACAAAATTAGAAGTTGAGGAACTGCTCGACAGGTGAATTTTAACTCAGGATGAGACTCCGCTCAGAATGGGATTCCGAATGAGATCAATAATCGAATTAGAGTACATTCAGCGTTGCTCTTCTGGACAACAAGAAATCTTTAGTTTAGAATTTTTCCTTATAAATATTTGAATTTGTCATCAATGTCAAGAATTTATAAAAAAGTACTATATTGTAGTAATTAAAAACGTGGATCCATGGGGATGCGAAAGTGTAGCTTTCTTGCCATTCTATGTAAATTATCAATAATTCATATATGTTATGGATATCATCTACTCAAAACTTTTGCTTTTGTTATTAAAATGTAAATATAAAAAATTGAAAATATTTGTGATATCGTGGATAGATCATTCTGTCTTTTCGTATCCTAGGGATGTGAAATAGATTGCCCGATCAAAGAACAGTACGACCCGATTGTTAAGTTCCAATGCCTGATGGTGGTCCAGGACCGTGTCTAGCAAACCTTCCGATAATACCTTTAGCCATATATTACGTCTCGTGATGATTAGTGCTTGTATGACTTCCGATAGTGCAAATCCTTCTTTGCATCGTTGCTTTCCTAAGGCTGTGTAGTACTCCGCAATTTTTTCCTTGGATGTTTCCCTTGATATCCATTTGCCAAGTTGGCTGTAAACTCGGAACGCTCGATTATAGAGCCTTTTTTTATCAAAGGTATGATAAGTCGGCGTTGTGGGATGGCTCTGTACATTACTCAACCATTTTTTTGTCATTTGGTCAGCATCGCGTTCAATGAGTTTGACCAGTTTGTCAGATAAAAATTCCATATTCCCTCTCCTTATAATACAAAATGATTTATAGGATTTTACAAATCTGTCTCATAATTTTCTATTATACTAACTTAAGCGAAGCAGAAGCATAATACGGAGGTTCAAGCCCGAACCACGTAACTTGCCATACTCTGCAATCGAAAACTTATTGAAATGTTAACAGATTTCTTTTGGCAATCTTAAAATGTCGAGAACTTAAAAGGTGTAAATAGCAGTAACATAAAAATCTTTATTCCAGGCAGCGATCTTGGATATCATAAGTTTTTTAGCACTACAAAATCCAAGCTTTGTTGGAGATACATGGATTTAAAAAGGACAGATATGTTCTAAGCAAAAAAACGGTCATCACAATTCTCATGTATTTTCTCCTGGAAATCTTCATTTGATAGATTAAAAGTTAATATTGCCCGCTGAACTTTTTGCTTTGGCGATTGCAACAACCGCAGCGACAATTACACCCACTACTATACCCACTACTAATGCGGCTGTCCGATCAGCGGCCACGCGCTTAACTTCTACATGGAGGATATCCTCCATCGGCACATCGATCTCATCGCCGGATTTATTTATTCCATGTATCGTCTCCACTTCGGCAATAAGTCTGCCGCGATTTTGATCAAAGGTGTAAATATTTCCATCAACCAGTATTTCAGAAATCGTTTGATCAGGATTTTTAGTAAGATCGCCTCTCGAAATTGTCTGCCCTGTTGAAATTCGTATTTCTTTTATGTTTTCGTCAGCAAGATCAAGAAAAAACTTTCTGCCATCATTTAGTTTACCAGTTAGCAGATGCGGTACAACATTATAGCGGCCGCCAGGCTTTTCAAATTCATATTTTTCTCCTGTCGTTAGAATCACAGCGTAGACACAGCATTCCGTCGACTCGACACTTAATTTCTCCTGTTGAAGCATAGTAGTTTTGACACACCCTGCCACCAAATAATGAAGGAAAGCAAATAAAACCATAATCGAAATATATTTTTTACTCATTTTATCCCCCATTCTAACTATAATGTAATGGGCACACAAACGGTATCAAATCCGTTTTCCTTAATATGTTGAAAGTAATCATCCTGAATGACTATTAATTGATCACATGTTCTAATAGTGCCGTCAGCGTTGAAAAGGACTTTTGTATTTTCAAGAAAATGAAAAAGCCTCTAAAGGTTATAAAAATTCCTCAGAGGCTTTCTTATCGGCATCTTCTGGTAACCCTTTGTCATGACTTTCTCCAAGAAAGTTAGGGTTAAAAATGACTTATTTTTGAAGGTAGTTGACTGTAGGTGAAGTTCGATTCTGGATTAGACTCAGCTCAGAATGGGATTCCGAATGAAATCAATGGTCGAATGAGAGGCCAATCAGCGTTGCGCTTCCGGGCAACAAGAAATGGTTGGTTGAGAATTTTCTTACATAATTATACGAAATCGTTGTTCTTGTCAATAAATTTCTAAAAAGCACTACATTGTAGTAATCGAAAAGCCTGTTGCATGGGGATGCTGGCGTGATGATAGCTTGCCACAAATCCGCAATTACCGCATTTTTAATGTTTCATCTGGATATCCCAAATACAAAAACCCCAAATCTAAAAAGAAATGGTAATCCCCTTCACGGGATATCAAGGGTTTACAGGCGATACGGGGTATTGTGGCAATGAAAAGAAAAGGGGCGATTCGTGATTCGTCAACCATGAATCGCCCCCACCTTCAAATTTATCGAAAGGATTGTGC
>JARFRH010000001.1 GCA_029287355.1 Maribacter sp.
AGCTAGAATCGATAAAAAAACCAATATCATTGTTATCGTAACAGATGACCAGGGGTATGGTGATTTAGCCTATCACGGCAACCCAATAGTAAAGACACCTCATCTAGACTCCTTTGCAATACACTCATTTGAATTGACCAATTTTCATGTTGGCACCACTTGTGCTCCTACTCGAGCAGGTATCATGACAGGTAGAAATGCCAACCGTAATAATGCTTGGCACACCATAGCAGGGTGCTCAATTCTTCTCGAAGATGAAGAAACTATGCCTCAAGTATTTCAACGAAATGGGTACCGAACTACTATGTTTGTCAAGTGTCATATGGGTGATAATTATCCCTTCAGACCACACGATAGAGGTTTTCAAGAAGCTTTTTACCATGGAGGGGGGGGTGTGCAACAAACGCCTGATTTTTGGTATAATGACTATTTTTATGATACCTATTTTAGAAATGGGGTCCCGGAAAAAACAAAAGGGTACTGCACTGATGTCTGGTTCAACGAGGCCATTGCCTACACAAATACACAAAAAGAAAAACCCTTTTTTATGTACCTCGCTTTGAATGCCGCACATGGGCCATTTAACGTCCCTGAAAAATATGAACGGATGTATGCAACCGCGCCTTTGACCGTTATCCAGAAAAGGTTCTATGGAATGATTTCCAACATCGACGATAATTTTGGCAGATTGGTTTCTCACCTAAAGAAAACAGATCAATTTGATAATACGATACTGATATTCACTACTGACAATGGCACCGCAAGGGGGATTACAAAAGTAAAGGACAGCGAAGATGTTTTGGGTTACAATGCTGGACTGAGAGGAACAAAAGGTAGTCATTATGACGGTGGACATAAGGTTCCTTTTTTTATCAGTTGGCCTGATGGAAAGATTCAACGAAAGACAAAGAGCAATGATTTAGTAGCCCATGTAGATCTTTTGCCAACCCTAGCGGAATTGGTCGGCATACGCTTCGCGGCTAAAAAAGAGTTGGACGGAAAAAGTATGGCGGCAACTTTTAAAGGTGAAGAAACCGATTCTAAACGACTATTGGTGGTCGATACCCAGCGAAATCAACTTCCCGAAAAAGGGCGAAACCCTTCTGTAATGCAAGGGAAATGGCGTTTGGTAAATGGCACAGAACTATACAATACTTTGGCTGATGCAGGGCAACAAAATGATATCTCGGTCCAACATCCAAAGAAGGTAAAAGAAATGAAAACGTTTTACGATGATTGGTGGGCAAGCATACAATCAGATATTCGATATGCCGAAATACCCATAGGAGATAAAGCCGCAAATCCGGTAATGATAACGGTACACGACATGCATACATCGGATAATCTACCATGGAATCAAGTACAGATTCGAAAAGGAGAAGCCCATCCAAAAGGTTACTACAGTATTAATGTAGTCGAAGATGGAAGGTATCAATTCAAATTATACCGCTATTCTCCCGAATCTGGATTAGGCTTGAATGCCTCCATCGAAAAAATTGATGGAACCTCGTTCATGGATAATCTTCCAGTAGGAAAGGCATTGGACATCGCTAATGGTTTTATTGAAATTGGAGGTTCCAAATTTGAATCAAATGCTGAGAAATCGGATAACTTCCTTACCGTAGAAGCAACCCTTTCCAAGGGCAGCTACGAACTAAGTAGTACATTTTTATCACAAGAAGGTGCCGAAATAACTGCCTATTATACCGAAATTGAAAAGCTATAAGTCGATGAAAAAATTACACTATCTACTCCTATTTTTAGTTGGCTTCGGATGCAAAGATGCCCAAAAAGAATTGCCGCAAAAACCAAACATCGTTTTCGTATTTGCAGATGATATGACTTACACGGCCATCAATGCTCTCGGAAATACTGAAGTAAACACCCCGAATATCGATCGCTTAGTAAATCAGGGAACAACTTTTACACATGCTTATAATATGGGCGCTTGGAACGGAGCAGTATGCGCCGCCTCTCGTGCGATGATAATTTCAGGGAGAAGTGTTTGGGATGTAGACAACTTCCGCCAAGGATGGAAGGAGCATAAAAACTTTGATAAAACTTGGGGTAAACTCATGGAAGGAGTTGGCTACGATACCTACATGACGGGTAAATGGCATGTTGATGCCCCGGCCGATTCGGTTTTTCAAAATGTCGTGCATGTTCGCCCTGGAATGCCAAGAGATGCCTGGAGCCATCAGGGTACGATTCCCTATATCAACAAAATGGTTGAAGAAGGCAAATCCGCAGAAGAAATCAGAGCAATTGGTTACAACCGGCCGTTGCATGAGTATGATACACTTTGGACTCCGACAAATAAAGATTTTGGGGGCTTTTGGCAGGGTGGTATCCATTGGAGCGAAGTGTTAAAAGACGATGCTCTTAGCTTTATCGAGCAGACTAAGAGCAGTGAAAAACCTTTTTTTATGTATTTAGCTTTCAATGCCCCGCATGACCCAAGACAGGCGCCTCAGAAATATCTTGACATGTATCCTCTGGAAAATATCAGTATCCCCAAAAGTTTCATTCCAATGTATACGTTCAAGGATAGCATCGGCAATGGCCAAGATTTACGTGATGAAGCCCTAGCGCCCTTCCCAAGAACAGCGCATGCTATCAAGGTACATACCAAAGAATATTACGCTCTGATTACGCATCTGGATGAACAAATCGGAGGTATATTAGATGGCCTTGAAGGGACAGGAAAAATGGATAATACATACATCATATTCACTTCCGATCACGGTTTGGCAATGGGCAGGCACGGACTATTGGGCAAGCAAACTCAATTTGACCACAGCATTCGACCTCCTTTCATAATCGTCGGTCCTGATGTACCAGCCGGCAAAAAAGTCGATGCTGACATTTATTTACAAGATGCCATGGCTACTAGTTTGGATTTGGCAGGAATTGAAAAACCAGAGTATGTTTTTTTCAATAGCGTCATGGATTTAGTAGATGGAAGCAGGACTAAAAGTCACTACGACGCTATTTACAATGGTTATATCAACTACCAAAGAATGATTCGAAAAGATGGGTTCAAATTGATCATATATCCAAAATTAAACAAGCTATTGTTATTCGATATGGTAAATGACCCTGAAGAAATGAACGATTTGTCTGAAAAACCGGAGCAGCAAGATAAGGTCAAATCACTTTTTAAGGATTTACAACAACTTCAAATACAACTTAACGACTCGCTCGATTTAAACAATAGCTATCAGAAAATAGTTACTACTCATTAGAAATAGACCTAAGCATTTGCTTTTATCATTTGTTTCCCACATGAAGACATGAGTAGCATTTTAATTCTACAAGTGTCTTTATCTTGTTCGGTATTTACTATTGATGCGATTTTCCTAAAATCGTATCTTTAGTCAAATAATTACAGTCTAAAATGAGAAACTTGAAAAAGACAAGCGCCAATCTTACAAGCAGAAGAAAATTTATAAAACGTACTGGTCTTGCCGTAGGTGCAATAACCATACTTCCTAGGCATGTGCTCGGTAGGGGTTTTACAGCCCCAAGTGACAAAGTCAATCTGGGTTTTATCGGTCTGGGAAAACAAAGTTCAGGTCTCGCGCGCTACTTTACAGAAAATACTACGGCTCAGATAGTTGCTGGTTCCGATGTTTGGACTACCAAAAATGCTTGGTTCAAAAAACATGTGGAAAAGGTATATGCCGAAAAACGCAAGCAATCGGGTTACCAAGGCGTTTCTACTACAGGTGATTATAGGGCGCTTCTACTAAGACCCGACATTGACGCCGTTGTTATTGCAACACCCGACCATTGGCATGCCATTCAAGCCATTGCTGCAATGAAATCAGGTAAGGACGTGTATTGCGAAAAACCGATGACCTTAACGATCCAAGAAGGGATCGATATGGTGAAAACCACGAAAAAAACAGGAAGTGTTTTACAAGTAGGAAGCATGCAGCGTTCGTGGCAAAAATTTCAAAAAGCAGTTGAGCTGGTCAGCAAAGGGTATATCGGTGAGCTTACAAAAGTTTTGGTCAATGTGGGCGACCCTGCCATTCCATTTAATTTGGCTTCAGAGGAAATTCCGAAAGAAGTCGATTGGAATGCATGGTGCGGACCAGCCCCACTCTTACCGTATAACAACCGTATAGCGCCCCCTGAAAGTGAAGGTTTTTTCCCGGACTGGCGTAAGTTCAAGGAGACCGGAGGTGGTATTTTAACCGATTGGGGAGCCCATATGTTCGATATCGCTCAATGGGGACTGGGCATGGATCGCTCTGGGCCCGTTCGCTTCGAACCACCAAAAGATCGCAGTGCCGTTCGGGGTATGCGCATGTTCTATCAAAATGGCGTCGAGATGGTACATGAGGATTTTGGTCGTGGATGGGGCGTGCGTTTTATAGGTAGTGAGGGTACATTGGATATCAGCAGGCAATATTTGGAAACCAATCCCCCTAGTATTTTGACCGCTGAACTTGAAGCGTCGCATACCGTACTTGATGGTTCAAGGGGAAATCATTACCAAAATTGGTTAGATGCCATAAAAAATAAAAGCCAACCCATCTGTGATGTAGAAATAGGTCATCGTTCGGCAACTGTAGGTAACATTTGTAATATCGCCTATCAATTGGGCAGGCCTTTGGATTGGAATCCTGAAAAAGAAAAATTCGTTGGCGATAAAGAAGCGAATCAAATGAAAAAGCGAAAAAACAGGAAATTTTAAAGAGCTTTCAGGGATCTATATGTCAAAAAGAAATATTTTCATTATAGTATTTGTAATGGGTGCCTTGATGTCATGTGGCGGTCCGGATATGCCCGAAGAGGTGCAAATCGCATATGAAAAGCTTCCTAAAGAAATCGATTTCAACCAACATGTAAAGCCTATTCTTTCTGATAAGTGTTATTTGTGCCATGGCCCTGATAAGAACAAAATATCAGCTGGCTTGCAACTACATCTTCCTGACTTGGCCTATAAAGAATCGGAGAATACTCCTGGCAAATATGCCATTGTTACAGGAAACCCGGGAAAAAGTCTTTTGGTCGACCGTATTCTTACCAACGATCCGGAAATGGTGATGCCAAAACCTGAATCACACCTCTTTTTAACGGATTACGAAAAAGCCATGCTGGTTCGCTGGGTCGAAGAGGGAGCCGAATATCAAGAGCATTGGGCGTTTATTCCTCCCACAAAACAAGAACCGCCTAAGGTTGAATTGAATGATAAAATAGGTAATGCCATCGATAATTTTGTTTTGGCCAAATTAGCGGTAGAGGGCCTAAAACCGAACGAAGCTGCCGACAAAGAAACGCTTTTAAGAAGGTTATCCTTTGATTTGACAGGCTTACCGCCTACCCTTGAAGAAATCGATGTATTTATAAAAGACAATTCGCCCAAAGCCTATGAAAAGCAGGTAGACCGCTTACTCGCCTCGCCCCATTTTGCCGAACAGATGACTTTGGATTGGATGGATTTATCGCGCTATGCAGATACGCATGGATACACTGTAGATCGTTACCGAGATGTTTCCCCTTATCGTGATTGGGTCATTAAGGCTTTTGATAGCAATATGCCCTATGACGAATTCATTCGTTGGCAAATGGCTGGCGACCTGATGAAAAATGCCTCGGAAGAACAGATTCTGGCAACAACATTTAATAGGCTTCATCCTCAAAATGCCGAAGGTGGAATTATAGATGAGGAGTTTCGTTCCGAATATGTATCGGACAGAACCAACGTGGTCAGTGAAGGGTTTTTAGGTTTAACCATGGCTTGTGCAAAGTGTCATGACCATAAGTACGATCCTATTTCGCAAAAGAACTATTATGAAATGTATAGCTTCTTCAATAATATTCATGAATCGGGTCAAATTTCTTTTGATTGGTCGATGCCTGCACCCACCCTATTACTTCCTGAAAAAGAACAAACACAATTCTTAAATTACGTTGAAAACCTCATCGACGAAAAAAAATCTGCGGTTCAAAGTATTGCTGAAACAGAAACCAATAAGGCAGGGCAGTGGTTATCCGAAGAAAAGTATAAAAACCTATTGGTAACGAAACTTCCAAATAACCTGGCTGCTCAGTTTGATTTCAATCAAAAAAGTTTAACGAACAAATTAAGTCCTTTTCAAAATGGAAAAATGGAGCGCCAATTTGCCCCCAAACAAAACCCGGGTTTTACAAAAGGTTATTCTGGTCAAGGATTAAAGATGGACGGTGACGCATGGTTGAGTTTAGGTAAAGTTGGGATTTTTCAACGTCATCAGCCTTTCAGTATTGATATTCGTGTTTTCTTTCCCAATGACTTGGAGAACGGTGTCATTTTTCACAAAGGAATTGGCGCAAAACTTTATAATTTCCGAGGATATCATTTGGCTTTAAAAGATAATAAGCTAGAGGCCTTACTTGCACATCAACACCCAGGTAACGCCATCGTAAAGTATTCTTTGACCGATGTTCCTAAAGAAAAATGGGTGCAACTCACCATGACTTATGACGGTTCTAGTACAGCAGATGGACTTCAAATTTATCAAGATGGAAGGGAATTAAATACTAAAACAGAAATTGACAATCTATATAAAGACATTGTATTTAATTCTAAGGCGTATGGCATGAAGGGGGTGCCGGATGACCCTGGACTGCAAATCGGTGCCAGATGGAGAGGAAAAGGAATTGGCGGTGCGACTGTTGACGATATTTTAATATTCAATAAAAAATTAACAGTCCTTGAAGTAAGTCAAATTGGAAATCAAAACTATGTCAAATCGGTCTTAGCTAAAAGTAAGAATGAACTAAGTACGGAAGAAAAAGCAAAACTTACAGATTACTATTTAGCCACACAATCGACAGCATACCAAAAGTCTTTACAAGAATTGCTGAAAGTACGTAAAACATATGTTGATGGTATTGAGCTTGTCAAAGACATTCCTGTAATGAAGGAAATGCAAGAACCGCGTGAAACCTTTGTTCTAGAGCGCGGTTTGTATGATCAATATGGGGAGCAAGTGTATCCAAATACACCTCAAAAAATATTTGCTTTTCCCGATAGTCTTGAGAAAAATCGTTTAGGCTTGGCCAAATGGGTGACGAGCGATAAAAATCCGTTGACGGCACGTGTTGCAGTCAATCGGTATTGGAAAAATATTTTTGGAACAGGAATTGTACGAACCGTCGAAGATTTTGGAAACCAAGGCGAATTACCAAGCCATCCCGCTTTATTGGATTGGTTGGCCATTCGGTTTATGGAGTCGGGCTGGGACGTAAAAGCCCTGCATAAACTCATGGTTACCTCATACACCTACCGACAATCTTCCCTGACAAGCGAAGCGTTATTGGCCCGGGACAAAGCCAATCGACTTCTAGCAAGAGGACCATCTCGGAGATTGACAGGTGAAATGTTACGAAATAACGCCTTGGTCGCTTCCGGACTATTAAATCGTAAAATCGGAGGAAAGAGTGTAAAACCATATCAACCGGCTGGACTTTGGAAAATCAACGGAGCTTCATATGAAGTGGACGAGGGAGAAAAATTGTACCGCAAAAGCATGTACACTATTTGGAAACGTTCTGTACCTCACCCAACGATTGCCAGTTTTGACGCTCCGGAAAGGTCTTTCTGTGCCGTAAGGAGGCAAGAAACCAACACCCCACTTCAAGCTTTGGTCTTAATGAACGATCCCACCTATGTGGAAGCTTCACGTGTTTTGGGTTATAAGATGTCGCAATATTCCGATCCCAAAGTGGGCATTTCGGATACCTTCAAAAAATTAACAGGACGGTCAATTCAAAATGAGGAATTACAACTCTTGGTCGATTTACGATTGGAAGCGTATGAAGAATTCAAGTCAAAGAAGTCAAAGACGAAGGGTTGGTTAAACTCTGGAGAATTCCGGATATCAAATGATAAGGATGAAGCCTTAGTGGCTGCAAATGCCGTTCTAGCTAGCACAATTATCAACTCAGACGCTGCAATTACTAAAAGATAGGTTACTGATTAAACTCATAAAGAATGTGTCACAATCACGATGATAATTTAAGGTCGAACAACCAAGATTTACAAGAAGTTGAACGTCAAATGGACAGGCGTAACTTCTTGACAAAGACTTCAATGGGCCTTGGTGCTATTGCCTTAGGCTCTTTGCTCAACACTGACAAGGCTTTAGCAGCGGTTAATAATGGTGCGCTAGACACCACTAGTTCTGAAACCTTGTTGAAATCATATAACAAGAACCGTTTAGGGCTTCCTCATCACTTGCCAAAGGCAAAACGCATCGTTTATTTATTTCAAAGTGGCGGTCCTTCCCAGCTGGAAATGTGGGATTATAAACCAAAGTTGAAAAATATGTTTGGGCAAGATTTGCCTGACTCCGTTCGTCAAGGACAACGCCTTACCGGTATGAGTGCTGAGCAGACTAGCTTCCCTATGGCTCCTTCGATTTTCGATTTTAAACAATATGGAAAAACGGGCACTTGGGCCAGTGAATTATTACCCTACACTTCCGAAATAGTCGATGAATTATGTTTTATTAAATCGATGCAAACCGATCAGATTAACCACGATCCTGCCATTACTTTTATGCAAACTGGTAATCAATTGGCCGGAAGACCCTCTATTGGGTCTTGGTTAAGTTATGGTTTGGGCTCTGACAATGAAAACCTACCCACCTTTATTACATTGATTACAAAAAATATGGGAGGTCAACCTTTGTATTCCCGATTGTGGGGTAATGGTTTTTTACCTACGGAACATCAAGGCGTTCAATTCCGTTCCGGAAAAGACCCAGTGCTCTATCTAAGTGACCCTGAAAATTATGATGGAAATGATAGAAGACAAATGTTGAACTATTTAGGAAAACTGAATGAAGTACAACATGACACTTACGGAGATCCTGAAATCAATGCTCGAATGGCGCAATACGAAATGGCATTCCGGATGCAAACTTCCGTTCCAGAAGTTACCGATATGTCTGATGAACCCGATTATATTTTCGATTTGTATGGTGAAGATAGTAGAAACCCCGGCACTTATGCCGCTAACTGTCTAATGGCTAGAAAGTTATTGGAAAAAGATGTGAAATTTGTTCAATTATACCATCAAGGTTGGGATCAGCATAGTTATTGTCCTAGTGGTGTTAAGGCCCAATGCAAGCGAACGGACCAAGCGAATGCGGCTTTGATAAAAGACCTTAAACAACGAGGTATGCTTGAGGACACTTTAGTCGTTTGGGGCGGTGAATTTGGCCGTACTGTTTACTCTCAGGGCCAACTAACTCCAGAAAACTATGGTCGTGACCATCATCCTAAGGCATTTACAATGTGGATGGCTGGCGCAGGTGTAAAACAAGGTTTTACCCACGGAGAGACAGATGATTTTAGCTATAACGTTGTGAAAGACCCAGTACATGTTCATGATTTTCATGCCACCTTGCTACACCTTTTCGGCATCGACCACGAACGCCTGACCTTCAAACATCAGGGTAGACGTTACCGATTGACCGATGTACATGGGCATGTGGTGAAAGATGTATTATCATAAATACAATCTACTAAACCTTTTAGCGCTATCAATTGAAAAATGTAGGGGTTTTTCTTAAAAGAACAACATTAGCACGCGTAATTTTTGCCACCGCAACATCAATCAGATTCAACACTCTTAATTGATAAATTCTAAACAATCACCAGTCTAAATGGAACACTTTTTCCATGGGCACCCATTTCCGGCCTTCATTGGCCCAAGGTAGTGCTTGTTGATATTTCCACATCAGGTCTTCCCACTCCTGCACTTTGGTATTCTCCGCATCCATTTTAGCTTTCTTGGCAGGGTCAAAGGTTTCATCGACATCCATAATCATGAACATGCGATTTCCGGTCAGGTAAATTTGTAGATCAAGTATGCCCGAATCTTTAATACTCTTGGTAACTTCAGGCCAGACTTTTCCTTTTGCATGATACGCTTTGTATTCAGTCATTAATTTTGCGTCATCTTTTAAATCACAGGAAAAGCAAAATCTTCTAGTTGTACTCATAATCAATTATTTAGCATGGTATTTTTTATACACTGTCCGTCCGTAAAGCGCCACTACAAGTAAACAAAGAAGTGATAACACAAAAGAAAAACGCATCTCTGTAACGCCTAAGAAAGTAATATCCTCATAACCCACACCTCCAAAATCTAACATGTATCCTTGAAGATACGGTAGCAATGCACCCCCAACGATTGCCATAATTAAGAAGGCGGCTCCAAATTTAGCATCCTCTCCTTGTCCTTCTAAGGCAATTCCGTATATGGTGGGGAACATTATCGACATGAACAAAGATGTGCCGACCAAAGAATAAATGCCTAACATTCCTGGCAAAAAAATAGCTCCCACCAAGGTGATCATTCCTCCTAAACCAAAGAGCATTAATAATTTTCCCGAGTCGATTTTAGTCATTAAAGCAGTTCCGATGGTTCTCCCTATCAAGAAGATAATATAACCTGCTAAACCATACCAAACTGCAGATTTGGCGTCTATGCCCAAGGTTTCCGCATATTGGTATACATAAGTCCAACACATAATTTGTGCACCTACATAAAAAGCCTGGGCAATTACACCGAATGTAAATTTAGGCTGATTCCAAAGGCGTTTCACGGAATCGGAAAAATTTACAGTTGCCTCTTGTTGCTTGTTTTCAGGCATTTTCATTATTGCAATAAGCACGAAAAACAATAAAACCACCACCCCTAAAATCACATAGGGGTTTCGTATAATCTCCAAATCCGAAGTACGAATCACCGCTTTGGCACTTTCCGTTAAGGTATCATAAATGGGAATTCCTTCAGCTGTTGTATCATCGGATTTCAAAGCACCTAAAACAAAATTCTGAGCAATTAGCAATCCTAAAATCGAACCCATGGGGTTGAACATCTGTGCAAAATTCAATCGCTGTATAGCAGTCTGCTCGGCACCCATCGACAAGATATACGGATTGGAGGTTGTCTCTAAAAAGGCGAGTCCGAATGTCAAAATATAAAGCGCCGCTAAAAAGAAACCATAACTCTCCATTGCTGCTGCAGGCCAGAAGAGCAATGCTCCTGCTGCATACAACGCCAAGCCCAATAGCACACCTTTCTTGTATGAAAACCTATTGACGAATAAAGCAGCAGGTATAGCCATCGTAAAATAGCCCCCATAAAATGCTAGCTGTACCAACGAAGCTTGGGTATTAGATAATTCAAGAACCTTCTGAAACCCCCGTACCATAGGATTTGTCATATCATTTGCTAATCCCCAAAGTGCGAATAACGATGTTATTAAAATAAACGGAACGATGATAGATTTTGATACTACAGGTATTCCTTCAGAAGTGTTCATTTTGGTGATGGTTGGTTATTTAAGCAACAACAAAGTATGAAATCTGTCGCATATTATGGCATTCGTTTGGATACAAAAACAAAACATATGATTATTCTGTCAAAAGAGATCGATCTAAGTGTACATACCCCCCATCAACAGTTATGAATTGACCTGTAGTGTGTGAAGACCGTTCGGATATCGCAAATAAACAGGCATCAGCAATTTCTTGAGTTGTGGTCATTCGGTTTTCCAAAGGGATTTTTTTTACGATGGATTTTAATTTTTCTTCTCCGTCAGGTAGAGTCTTGATCCAGGAATCATAAGATGGTGTCCAGCTTTCCGCAATGATAATAGCGTTCGAACGGATGCCTTCCTTTATCAAATCAACGGCCCATTCTCGTGTCAGGCCCAATACACCTCCTTTGGCCGCTGCATAACCTGAAGTTCTACCTTGCCCTGTTAACCCCACTTTAGAGCCTATGTTCAAAATATTCCCTTTTGACTTTTTCAACCATGGCAAAGCATATTTGACAACCAAGAAATAGCTGACCAAGTTCAGCTTTAAGGAATCCATGAACTCTTCGTAAGAGGCATCAAGACCTACACCATCATTAACACCAACGTTGTTGATGACCACATCGATTCTACCATATTTAGCCGCAATTGTATCTACGGCTTTCTTAATTTGCTCAGGGTCCGTAACATCGGTTTTACAAAAAATCGCATCGATACCGTTTTCTTTGATTTTATCAACGTAACCAAATCCACGTTCGTTCCTATCTAATACAGCTGGTGTGGCACCCTCCTCAGCCAATGATTGGAGAATGTTATGGCCTATACTTCCTTTTTTTCCCGCGGCACCGGTAATTAATACTACTTTTCCTTTTAAGCCTAAATCCATGAGTAAACTATTTATTTTCAGACCCGAATAGACGGGAAACCATTGTGATCTTACAAATTGTAAAAGGCTATAGCATTCAAACCCATTATAGCTTCTTGTTCATCAGTAGAAAGATTACTTATAAAATCAATTACCAAACTTTTTACCTGCCCATAATTCCCTGCGACCAAACAAACTGGCCAATCAGAGCCATACATAAGCCTTTTCGTTCCAAAACTATGAAGTACTAAGTCCATATAGGGGGTTATTTGCCGAGGTTGCCATGAATTATAATCCGCTTCGGTAATCATGCCCGATAGCTTACAATATACATTTTCCTGTTTTGCAATTTCTTTCATTAAAACTGCCCATCCCTCGTAAAATCCATCTTTGATATAAGGTTTGGCAATATGGTCGATTACGAATTTTTGATGCGGATAGTTCTTAACAAATTCCAATGTAGCACCTAATTGATGTGGGAAAATGAGAATGTCATAGGCGTAATCATATTTTTCCAAATAGGAAATTCCTCTTAAGAAATCAGGTCGGATAAGAAAGTTATGGTCCTTCTCGTCTTGAACGACGTGACGCCACCCTTTTAGTTTCTTTTCCGAATAATATTTTTCTAGAACAGTATCGACTTCTTCAGAACGGAGATCGGCCCAACCTACCACACCCTTTATAAAATCGTTCTCTTTGGCCAGTTCAAGCAAGAAATCCGTCTCTGCTAGAGTCTGATCAGCCTGCACTGCAACACAGCCATCCATACCATTCTCAGCATACACTTTCTTCAAATCCGAAGGTAAAAAATCTTCTCGTATTACGGACATCGTATCATCGATCCACGAATGTTTTACGGGTTCATATTTCCAAAAGTGTTGGTGCGAGTCAATGGTCATTTGCTATTTTTTTTAGTGTTGCCGATATTCCCAATTGTTCAATTGAAATGATATTCTCGGAAATTCTTTCAACAAGACCTTCGAAATTGGTCAAGTCTTCCCCCCAAATAGCGCTATTACTTACAATAACACCTACTAAGATATTCATTTCCATTTCCTTGTTATCATATTTTTTCCAATTCAAAGCGAAGAAATTCAATACTTTCGCATCATCTTTAAGCTCGATTCTCTCACCATTGAACTCCCCTTTATACATTCGGATCAAAGCAGAAAGTCCGAAAACAATTCGCAGGGGTAGTTTTCTTGTAGCAAGATAATAGTCCTTAAAAGTGGGAAGTAATCGCGCAACAAATTTCGAAGTGCTGTTCAACGAGATACTTATCAATTGGTGTTTTAATAAAGGGTTCCGGAATCGATCAAGAACATCTTGTACATATTTGTGAGAAACCCTATCTGGAAAATCCAAGGTAGGCACTGTTTCTTTAAGTAACAATGATTCTACAAATTGGCTTACCGTTTCGTCATCCATAACCTCCTTCACCAACCTAAGTCCCGCTAAATAACCAACAGGGACCATCGAGGTATGGGCTCCATTCAAAATACGGACTTTCATTTCGCGATACGGGACCAAGTCGTCAACGAATTGTACATTCAATTCGGTTTTTGAAAATGGCAACTCTTCCTGTACAATATTATCATCCTGAATTAACCAACTATGGTAATACTCCCCTTCGACCAATAGTTCATCCTCATAATCTAATTCAAATTGAATTTTGTCTGCCCTGTCTGTGGGATACCCAGAAACAATTCTATCTACCAAAGTGCTACAGAAGTGATTGGCAGTATATATCCAATTCATAAAGTCCTCACCTAAACGCCAATGTTCGGCATACTGAAGTATTGTTTTTTTCAAAGCCGCACCATTATCTTCAATCAACTCGCAAGGCAGTAAAACACAACCTTTAGATGCATCATTACCGAAATGCTGAAAGCGTTTAAATAACCAAAGTGTCAATTTTGCAGGAAACTCCCTTGGCGGGTGATGGCCGAAAGAATCTTCGGTGTTAAATTTAATTCCGGCTTCAGTAGTATTGGAAATTATAAAACGAAGTTCGGGGTTTTTGGCAAGCTCTAAATAGGAATCCCAATCGGTATAGGGATTCACCACTTCTTGAACGCAATCGACCAATGTCTTTTCGGCAATCAGTTGCCCGTTTTTGATACCATCCAAAACTACGGTAAACAATCCATCTTGAGATTTCAGGGTTTTGTAGTCTCCGCGCTCGGTTGGTTTAATAATAGCTACTCCCCCATTGAAATCAGTTTCTTGATTCAAAACCTGTATCATCCAATTAACAAAGGCCCTCAGAAAATTGCCTCCTCCAAACTGCATTACTTTCAGAGGCAGTTTTTTTGGCTCATTAGCAGTAAATCTGTTTAGTTTCTTCATAAAATAATTATAGTGATATGCCCCTTTTCCAAGGAATGAAATCATCTTGCGCCAAACGAACGGCCGCAGGCACTTCTTCACCACTGGCCACTTTGATGATATACTCCAAAAGTTCTTCGCCCTTTGATTCGATCGTATCTTCACCAGTGATAATGGTACCGGTATTGAAGTCGATAATATCTTTCATTTTTTCGGTCAATGCATTGTTACTTGACACCTTGATAACAGGGGCTGCGGGGTTGCCTGTCGGGGTTCCGAGACCTGTTGTGAACGCGATAATATTACAACCCGAACCCGCCAAACCCGTCGTACTCTCTACATCATTACCGGGAGTACATAATAAATTGAGTCCTTTTTTGGTACATTTTTCGGTATAATCCAACACGTCGGTTATGGGCGAAGTGCCCCCTTTTTTAGCGGCGCCTGCCGACTTCATGGCATCGGTAATCAATCCGTCTTTTATATTTCCGGGCGATGGATTGTTTTTAAAAGCGGAACCTAAGGCTATGGCTCGGGCCGCGTAGGTATCCATAAGGTGGGTAAATTTTTCCTTATTTTCCTTGGATTCGCAACGGTTGATAAGTTCTTGCTCCACCCCGTTTAATTCAGGGAATTCAGACAACACGGTGGTTCCACCCAAGGCGACCAACAAATCGGATGCATACCCCAAAGCAGGATTGGCCGATATTCCCGAAAAGCCATCGGAGCCACCACACTCCAACCCCAAGTTAAGGTGATGCAAGGGGGCCGGTTTTCGTTCAATTTTATTGGCTTCAATCAATCCTAAAAATGTCTTTTTGACCGCCTCGGCTATAAAATGACGTTCACTCTTGCTTTTTTGTTGTTCCAAAACATAAAGTGGTTTCGAGAAATTCGGGTCGCGTTGGTTGATGCCTTCCAATACATTTTTCACTTCTGCATTTTGGCAACCTAAACTCAATATGGTAGCTCCGGCTACATTCGGATTTGTCACGTAACCCGCAAACAAATTGGTTAGTGTTTCAGAATCTAATCGAAAACCACCGCAGCCACCTTCGTGGGTCAAAAATTTGATTCCATCCACATTAGGAAAGATTCTGTTTTGTTTGATGTCTTCGGGAGTTCGAATGATTTCAGAGTTCATCAAATCATCAGAAGATGCTCCATTTTTATATTGATTGACCAACGAATCGGTATCTACTATAAAATCGGTCGTCGTATGATAACCTAAAGACTCCTGTAAAGCGGATTTCAACACCTCAACATTGCGGTTCTCACAAAAAACCATGGGAATGATTAGCCAATAGTTGGCTGTACCAACACTACCATCTGCTCTGTGATACCCATTAAAAGTAGCTTCCTTCCATTTTGAGACATTTGGCGCTTCCCAAACCGGTTGTTCTGTATTTACGCCATATTCCATAGAGGCATGAACACAATTTTCCATCGAAATGCGTTGCCCCGATGCAATCGGTCTTGTGGCTTCGCCCACGAGTACGCCATACATGATAATCTTATCCCCCGTAACAAAATCTCTATATGTAAATTTATGCTTGGCGGGAATACGCTCCGAAACCTTGAAAGAATTGCCTGAAAAATTCACCTCTTCACCTTCTTCTATATCCCTTAAGGCGGCGAGAACATTATCTTTTGGGTGTATTCTTAAAAATACCTCTTTCATCTATTGCTATATATTTGTTTTTTTATGTTCAGACCTGCCTGCGACTGGCAAGTGTACAAATTTACATCTCAACTTATCCATTTTTAAAGGTGTTCATTAATCTTCGATTTCACCAAGCCGCATTTTGAGGCATTAAAATGGTTATGGCTCATTTCATATTGGTATCATTTTCGAACTTTATTAATCAATGCCAAGGTAGCTCTTACTTTAGTTTCCAATCCGTCAAAGTCCTTATTGGTCAGAATCTCCTTACTAATTAATTTTGAGCCCATACCTACACAGGTCACACCGGCATCAAACCATCCCTTTAAATTTTCTTCGTCTGGTGAGACTCCCCCTGTGGGCATAATACTCGTCCATGGCTGAGGGCCTTTTACACCTTTCACAAACTTTGGTCCGTATACATCACCTGGAAAGAGTTTTACAATTTCACATCCCAATTCCTCGGCTTTGGCGATTTCGGTCAATGAACCACAACCAGGTGACCAAAGTACCTTCCTTCGATTACAGGCTATGGCAATATCTTCACGAAGTACAGGAGTCACTACAAAATTGGCTCCTAAAAGCATATAAGTCGAAGCCGCGCCGGCATCGGTAATGGAGCCTACGCCCATCATCATTCCTGGTAGTGCTGCAATCGCGTATTTATTTAATTCACTGAATATCTCATGGGCAAAATCACCTCTGGAGGTAAATTCCAATAAACGTGCACCTCCATCATAGCAAGCTTTTAAAACCTTCTTACCTAATGCTACGTCCGAATGAAAAAACAAAGGAACCATGCCCGTTTCTTTCATTGCCGATGCTACTTCTACTCTTGAATATTGCGCCATTTTTGTTTTCTTTTTTCGTTGTTTGTTACCCCTGTTCCTCGTTCATTGTACTTTTCTTAGTAAATAAATGGAACAATATTTAATAAGAATCTACGCTGTAGCGTATAGTTATCTAGCCACCCTTCCCGAAGCATCACCTCCCATTAATTTCTCTACTTCAGCCACAGTTACCAAGTTAGCGTCTCCTTTAATGGTGTGCTTCAAGCAAGAAGCAGCCACAGCAAAATCAAGCGCATTTTGGTCCTCTTCAGGGTACTTTAATAATCCGTAAATCAACCCCCCCATAAATGAATCTCCACCACCCACTCTATCTACGATATCGGTTATTTGATATTGACGCGTTTCATACATTTGAGAACCGTCATATAAAACTCCGGCCCAAGTATTATGTGATGCGGATATTGAGCCTCTTAACGTAGTAATTACTTTTTTTGCCCTTGGGAATTTCTTCATCATTTGCTTACAAACAGATAAGAAAGCTTCTGCCTTTACTTCATGTCCGTGCTTATGAACATCCAATCCTTCTGGGTGAATGCCGAAGTGCTTTTCGGCATCTTCCTCGTTTCCTAAAATGACATCACAATACGAAGTAAGTTCTGTCATGATGGTTTCTCTATCTCCGCCATAATTCCAAAGCTTTGCCCTATAATTCAAATCCGTAGAAATCGTAACTCCTTTTGCACTAGCCGCTTTTACCGCTTCTAAACAAACATCTGCGGCTCCTTGTGAGATGGCAGGTGTAATTCCCGTCCAATGAAACCATTCTACACCACTAAAAACGACATCCCAATCGATCATCCCCGATTTAATCTCGGCAATTGCAGAATGTGCTCTATCATAAACTACTTTAGACCCTCTGCTTACTGCGCCTGTTTCCAAAAAATAAATGCCTAGACGGTCACCGCCATAGACTATTTTATCTACCCCAACACCACGTTTACGCATTTCCATTAAGGCGCATTCGCCAATATCGTTTTTAGGTAAACGGGTCACAAAATCTACAGGCACACCATAGTTGGCCAATGATACGGCAACATTCGATTCCCCACCCCCATAGACAACATCAAACGAGTTGGCTTGTGAGAATCTTAAGAATCCTGGAGGTGACAAACGAAGCATGATCTCTCCAAAGGTTACTACTTTTTTCATTATGGAATATTTGATTTATTGCATTCCCTTAAAAAGGGAGTCGGTTTATTAAAAATTCACTGTTGCTTTTATTACTCCTGTGGCAGGATCAAGCCAACTATTGAAGTTAGCGATCATATCGGTAAAGTCTACATTATGCGTAATAAAACTATCCGTAGGAAAATCTCCGTTTTCCAGTACTTTCACTACATACTCAAAATCTTCAAGAGACGCATTTCGGCTGCAAATAATGCTTGTTTCTTTAACATGGATTGCCGGATGATCAAAAGTTAAGCTTCCTTTATATAAACCAACCAAAATGTAGCGTCCCCCGTGCGCCATATAGTCCGGCCCTGACTCCATTGCACCTTTATGACCAGTGCAATCAAAGACAGCGGTAGCCATCTCGCCATTGGTAAGTTTGCCTATTTCGCCAATGGTGTTTTCGCCTGCTTTTACGGCATGGTCAATACCTATTACATTCTTTGCATAATCAAGACGTTCTTGATTTAGATCAACCGCAATTACCTTAGTGCCGGCCAACTTGGCGAATTTCATTAGGCCTAATCCAATTGGGCCGCAACCTAGTACAACTACGGTTTCATCAGGCACCAATTGTGCACGTCTCACGGCATGTGCACCGATGGCCAATGGTTCTACAAGAGCGATCTGACCATCTGTCAATTTTTGTGCTGGCAATAAAAGTGCCACAGGTACGGTAAAATACTCTTGCATGGCACCATCCGTATGTATACCATATAATTTAAGACTTGTACAACAATTCGTTTTGCCTTGTTTACAGGCAACACAGCTACCACAAAATAAATGGGGAATGACCACTACATTATCGCCGGCCCTAAGACCTTTGTCGTTATCATCAATTTCTTCAACCCTTGCTGCAATTTCGTGCCCTAGAATTCTCGGATAGGTAAAAAAAGCCTGATTCCCTGCAAAAGCATGCAGATCAGTTCCGCAAATGCCTATTTGGGTGATTTTTAGCAAAGCTTCTCCAGATTTTCTTACAGGAGCTTCCTTCTCTTTTAAAATGAACTCTCCTGGCTTTTCACAAACAATATATTTCATATTTCATTGAATAAGGTAAATGGTAGTATCAAAAATACGTTATGGAAAGATACCCATCTACTACAAATCATGCCATTTCTAGTTCTTTTTTTGCCCATATTTGTATTATAATCTAAAATTTGCATTTAAAATGATGCTGATTTTAAGGGCAAGACTTTTTTCACTAATGAAATTAAAACGACTACATCGCGATAAACCTGAAGATAGTTCATTTCTGGTTACACATCATATTGAAGCATTTTTTCTTAAAATTTGGCACTATCACCCCGAATTGGAGTTGGTGCTCTCGTTAAAAAGTACGGGTACACGTTTTGTTGGTGACAGTATCAAAAAATTTGAGGAGGGTGATGTCGTATTGATCGGAAAAAACCTACCACATATGTGGCTTAATGACGAGGCTTATTTTAAAAAGAATAGCAACCTGATTGCTGAGGATGTCGTTATTCATTTTAACAAGGAATTTTTAGGGGCAGGGTTTCTTGATTCAAAAGAAATGAAACACATTGCCGAATTGCTGCAAAAATCACGTTATGGTATTAAATTCATCAATCCACCGAAGAAAGTCATTCGAGCTATCAATAAAATAAATCTATTGAATACAGGCTTCGAAAGAACATTGAAATTCATAAAGGTCTTGAACATGTTGGCCAATCATATTGAGTTCGATTTATTGGCGAGTGAAGGATTTGTAAACTCCTTCAAACAAAACAAACATGAAAACTTGGACAAGACCTATGAATATATTTTCGAGAACTTTGCCCAGCCCATATCGTTAAATGATGTAGCCGGAATTGCCAACATGAACCCTTCCGCATTTAGCCGATTCTTCAAAAGAGTGAATCGCAAAACCTTTTCGAGGTATTTGAATGAAGTTAGAATAGGATACGCCTGTAAAAAGCTAATCGAGAATAGAAGTAACATTGCCTCCATAGGTTACGAATCGGGTTTTAATACCATTTCAAACTTCAACCGACAATTTCGCTCGATTAAGAATATGTCGCCTAGTGAATTTCTCATCGATCAAAAAACCCGAATCGAATAAAGAATACGTAAAAAATCAAGACTGTTGATTAGCGTATTAATTACCTAAATAATAATCGTATAAAATTGGTTATTTTAGGGGAGCCTAAGCCTATAAACAAGCCGTAAAAACAACCTTTCAATGATGAGAAAAATAATTGCAATTAGCCTATTAATATCAGCGTTTGCTTGTAAACAGGGAGGAAAATCGTCCGATAAACCCACAGAAACCATCAATATTGGAAATGAGATCAAGACCTCGGTCTCCTCCAAATTCTCCATTGAAATTTTAGATGATACCGCTAAAGACATTCTAGACTCGGATGCCGAAATAACCATTCTGGCCAGTGGTTTCGAATGGACCGAAGGCCCACTTTATATCGAAGATGGGGACTACTTATTATTCTCAGACATTCCGAATAACAAGGTCTATAAACTGGATGCCGAAAATGATACGATTACCTATTTACATCCATCAGGCTTTTCAGGTGATAGCTTTACTGGAGCAGAACCTGGATCGAACGGACTTCTTTTGAGCCCCGAAGGGGAACTTGTATTGATGCAGCATGGAAATCGACAGGTGGCCAAGATGAATTCCTCCTTATCCAATCCTAAGGCAGATTATTCGGCCTTGGTGAATAATTATAGGGGCAAGCGATTTAATAGCCCTAATGATGCCTGTTATGACACTATGGGAAATCTCTATTTTACCGACCCGCCATACGGGCTACCGGAACAAATGAACGACCCGGAAAAGGAGTTGGATTTTCAGGGGGTATATTGTTTATTGACCACAGGAGAACTGCTTTTGGTCGACGCCACAAATACAAGACCTAACGGAATAGGTATATCGCCCGATGGAAAATCACTTTATGTCGCGGTTTCTGACCCTGAACAAGCCATTTGGAACAAATACAGTATTAATTCTCCCGGTATTGTTTCGGATAAAATAAAGATTGCGGACGCAACGCATTTAGTGGGACAAGAAAATGAACCAGGTCTTCCAGACGGACTTAAGGTAAATCGTCAAGGTATCATTTTCGCTACAGGGCCAGGTGGTGTTTGGATTTTCAATCCCGAAGGAAAAGCGATTGCAAGAATCCGAACGGGACAAAAAACTGCTAACTGCGCTTTTGGCAAAGATGAGAAAAGCCTTTTTATGACCGCCGATGATTACATCTTGACGGTAGATTTAAAATAATCACATAAGCGTTCCTAAAAATTCTTCAACTGACCCAAAGCAGCTTCCACAGTAGTGACCGGCAATTTACAAACGCGATCCTGGCAGACATAAATATAGGTTTCACCATCCACAAAACGATCCTCAAAAAGCGGTAATTCGCTTTCTTGTGGGCTTCCAACAATCAGTGTATTCGGTATGTGTTTATTCTGCAGGTCTGCTATCTTTGATTGTGCCTCTTCCCCTACTACGGCAATCTCGTAGAACGGGTGCGATACCTTTAAAAGAAGGTGACTCCAATTGGCGTAGCTAGAACTATACTCCGTTACATATGGCAACAAGGTGGTCAACATCGTTTTCGATTGCTTTGCATACGAAACATTGTAGTTGATATGTCCCAATTGGAACAGATTATTGGCCATGACGGAGTTTGGAGAGGGAATATCACCATCGTGTGTCTTGATGATATTCGAAATCAAGTTTTCAGTCTCATTGAATCGAAACAAGCTTGAATTGGCATCTAAAAACCCTTCTTGTGTTTTTTCAGTCAAGGAGTTGGCAAAATCAAGATACGAAGCATTCAGACTTACCTTATATAGTTCAATAGCTGCTTTAGTTAAAAAAGCATAATCCTCCAGAAAACCTTCCTTTCGTTTACTTCCTACTTTGTAGGAATGTTTAAGTCGATCCGTATCATAGCTTTTATCCCGTATGAAATCATAAACAGCAATAGCTTGATTTAGAAATTCTTCCTCTCCAAAAGCTGTGTATGCTTCTACAAAACCGCTTATTAAAAGCGCATTCCAAGAGGTAAGTACTTTGTCATCGGTATTGGGTCGAACGCGAATGTTTCTAGCCTTCATCAAGATTTCATTCCATTTTTTCTTGTATCGCGTCAATTCCGTTAGACTAATTTCCTGGTCCTTCACAAAAGTTTCATCTGAACCGTCTTTGTAAAGGATATAGGATTCGTTCTCCCAAACATTGCTTTTTTCAATATTGTAATACTTACTGAATAAGGTAAAGTCATCTCCTAAAACGGCTTCCAATTCCAGCTTCTTCCAAGTATAAAATTTACCCTCTTCACCTTCACTATCCGCATCCAAGGCGGCATAATAACCACCCTCGGTATTTTTCATTTCGCGATTCAAAAAAGCAATTGTTTCAAAAACAACATCCTTATAAAGAGGCTCTTTGAATACTTTATAGGCTTTAGAATACAGTCCAATCAATTGTGCGTTATCGTAGAGCATTTTTTCAAAATGAGGTACTTTCCATTTCGGGTCGGTGCTATATCTAAAGAAACCTCCGCCCAAATGATCGTAAATACCTCCATTGGCCATCCTGTTCAAGGTATTCTCGACATGTGAAACGACTTCTTGATTGTTTGTTAGTACAGCATAGTCCAAAAGAAAATCAAGGCTATTGGGAACAGGGAATTTCTGTTGACCTTTGTCACCGCCAAGGGCCAAGTCCCAATTCTCTTTCCAGTTGTCGATTCCTGATTCCAAGGCATCCTCAGTCAATTTTTCAAATTCAGAAGAAGGCGTAAATACGTTCGTTTCTTCGATGCCAGCAGCCAGTCTGTCTGCATATTCGGCAGCCTTTTGAGGGTCTTCAGAAAATTGCTTGTTGACATTGCTCAAAACCTGTATCCATTGTTCTTTGGTGTGATAGGTTCCTAAATACAGAGGTTTTCCGTTAGGCAAGGTAATCGCGTTCAAAGGCCACCCCCCATTTTGGCCTTGTAATTGAGCGGCAGTTTGATATACTTGATCGATATCGGGTCGCTCTTCGCGATCCACCTTGATACTGATAAAACTTTCATTCATCAATTTTGCGACCTCCGTATCTTCAAAAGTCTCTTCCTCCATTACATGACACCAATGGCAAGATGAATATCCAATACTTAAGAGAATCAATTTATTGGCGTTCTTTGCCTCTTCCAAAACATTTTCATTCCAAGCCCTCCAATTAACTGGGTTATGCGCATGTTGCAATAAATATGGGCTCGTCTCATGAATTAGGTCATTTGTAAAATCATGCGCATCGGTTTTAATTGTTTTCTTACATGCAAGCAGAAGAAATACCATTAGAACTATGGAAAAGCAACAACTCAATACCTTTTTCAAAACCATAAATCATCACATTTTTAAATGGTAAAAGTAAGATATTGAAAAGAATACCAGCAAATTCCTGTTAGATAAAATAGCATTACATAGATTGTTTAAATTCGAAAAGGAGGAATACGTTTCAAGTAAAAAGCAAAAAAAATATAAGAATTATATAATTGTAATCTTTTTCTTACGTTATTGTATTCGATATAGTTTCCCCGAAACTCTAAAGGACGAGTACATCTTATCAGTCATTAAAGAAATTTCAATGTTAAAGGACGTGCATTGAAATATTTTAGGTTAGTTAAACATGCGATGCAATGCATGGAAAAGACCCTGCGATTCACTGCAGGGTCTTTAAAATAAATTCTAACGCATCAAGTGCAAAGAATGAATGGCTATTTGCGTTAAATCAGTTCCATATGATTGAATAACTACCCTGTAATTTACCGTTATAAAGCACGCTCAACTTGTCAACATTGGATGATGGTACTTTATCGATCATAGTTGGTTTCAAGTTATAGAAGGGTTTAATTAGAGGTGTCCAATTCCTACGATCTTAAAGAAGCTATCACCTAAAAACTGTAAACTGCATGAACACTTCCACAGAAAAATCATTACCTCCTGAGGTCTCAATACTTGCTACAGAACTTTTGGTAGACAAGTTTTACGCCTTAAGAAAAGCCTTTGAAGCAGTTTATTCCGGTAAATTGAGATGCGATAAATACGAGGATTCCAGAGCCTTCACAATAGCACTGAACCGCGCTATTTTTCAGGCAAATCAATTGTTACTTTCCGAGGACAGGGCTCTTAGCAATACCCAAAATTTGGAAACCCAGCTAAAACGTCTTAAAAAGTGTTTTTTACACTTAATGAATTAGGATCAAATTAATCGCAGAAGGTAATTCTCGCAGTTTGCATTTTCAAATTCCATTTCAGATACATCGAATCTAACCGAAAACATGCTTTTCCAAAGCTTCAAATACTTTTGTAGCCACTATGTTCGCTTTTAGGTCAAAAGTCTTGCTGTTTGTAATAAAAATTGGATAATCTTCCAAATCTTCAGGAATTCTACCATGAGACCCCTTCACCAATTGGGCATTTAACGGAATAATATTCATAACAGTTCTAAATCCTAATTTCTTCAGAATCAGTTTTCCGATTACCTTCAGCATTACAAAAAGGTCTTTGGGATCAGTAAGCATTTCAACAGGATCATAGCCTGGTTTTTTATGAATATCAACCATTCTGGCAAAGTCCGGTGCTTTCTTATCATCTAACCAAAAATAATAGGTGAACCATGAATTTGAATCAGCAATTACCACCAAATCTCCGCAACGTTCATGATTTAAATGTGAGTCCGCTATTTCCTCTTCCGATAAGACCTTTTCAACGCCATCGATATTTTCAATCAATTTCTTTACTTTTGATTTTAATGACTTGTCGTTCAGGTAAATATGTGCTATTTGATGGTCAGCCACTGCAAATGCGTGACTGGCACCGGCATCTAATAGCTCTAGTCCCCTCTCCATACGTATTTGTAGATACCCTTCCTTTCTCAAAACCCGATTCAGATGTATCGGATTCTCAACATCGGTAATTCCGTATTCCGAAAGTAAAATAACATTACAGTTTTGTTTCTGATAGTATTCGACCAACTGTTTTACAACCGCATCTATTTCATTTAAATCCTTTGAAATAATTCCGAAATTCAGTCCATGTCTTTGCAAATTATAATCCAAATGTGGCAGATATACTAAAGTCAAAGTAGGATCATGAAGTTGATCCGTTTTTATAGTTGCGTCGGCTATCCATTGACTTGATTTAATCGTTGTTTTGGGTCCCCAAAAATGAAACAACGGAAAAGTACCCAGTTGGCTTTGAAGTGTATCGCGTAATTCCGCCGGATGTGAATAACAATCGGGTGTTTTTCTCCCATCTGCCAAGTAATTTGGGCGTGGTGTGACACTGTAGTCAGCAGTAGAATACATATTAAACCACCAGAACATATTGGAACAGGTAAACTCAGGATTTTTCCTCTTGAGTTTGTCCCATATTTTCTCACTCTGGACCAATTTATTCGATTGTTTCCAAAATTTTACTTCACACTCGTCTTTAAAGTACCAGCCATTACCAACAATACCGTGTTCAGATGGATGTTTTCCGGTCAGATAGGTTGATTGTGCGGAACAGGTAACTGCAGGAAGTACTGGCGTAATAGTAGCTTCTTTCCCTTGATCCAAGAACGATTTTATAAAAGGAGTATGCTCACCTATCAATCTTTTGGTCAATCCGACCACATTAATTACTACGGTCTTATGCATTGTTGGCGAGTTTTTTCTTCAACCAATTGATTTCCCTAACTATTGATTCGGATAAATCTTTCTTTAGCTCCTTAGGCAGCACATCCCAAGTATAGGTCTCAATTTCAAGATGCTTTGATAACTGTTGTCCTTTGAGATAATCGACAACTTTTAAAATGTGATCTTGGGTCGAAAATAACTTGCCGAATTGTTCCAAAAAAATCGGAACGTGAAAATGTCCTCTTAGCTCGGTAAACTCTTTTCTCTGCTCTAAAACAATGGGTAGGTCATTGTATGTTTTTACTTTTCCATTGACCAATTCGGTAACTTGATGCAAGTAGGTAGGCTCGTTAAATTGTGACAGTGCTTCCCAGATTTCATCTACTCTTTTTTCATCATAAAGAATTTTCAATGCAGCACTCACTTGGATTTTTCCAATCACAATGCCTGCATCCTGTAATTTTTGAAAAGTAGCTTCTGGCTCCTCATAAGCCAATGAAAAATGGCAAATATCATAACACATAGTGATATAGCGCTTAATAATTCGCTCAGCTTCAACGAGCTCGAATCCTAATTCATTATTGATGGTTTCCGCGCCTATTGGGACTAGATAGGTGTCGAAAAAATCTAGAAACTCCTCGCTGTTTTCAATTAGGCCATCAGGTTCTGGTTCCATATCGAGATGCAGATATTTTCCTGTACTAGATTCTATATGGTATAGTTGTAATGCAATTTCAATCAAATGTTTCGCTCCTATTATGAAGGCTTCCTGTTTTTCTTGTTCTGAAGTGTACCAATGTTTATATGTAATAGGAGAAGTGGAAATACCGCCTTCCATACCATCAGGAATCAATTCCTTTAATTGGTTAAAAAGACGCTTGGTATACACAACACGTTCGCGGGTTGTCCAATCAGGGGCATGAACATTCTCTTTTACACGTTCATCATGAAAATTCCCGTATGGAAATCCGTTCATTGTGAAAACATAGACATCATTTTGACCCAACCATGTTTTGAATTCGTTCAGGTGGTTACCTTCATCTAATTCTTCACTAGCCTTATTTGATAATCGTAGTCCTAGCCCGAAAGACGCGTTGTCAGAAACTTTTTCTTTAATTTGTGGGACATGAGCTTTTAAACTATTGAAGGTACTTTCCCAATTAGAACCAGGATGAATGTTCGTACAGTAGGTAAGATGGCGACTATTGTTAACTAGCATTTTTCATCAATTTTGGCAGGTATTGTTCAAGGTCACAATGGCCTCTTTCATAATTTCATACTCGATGCTACTCACATCATGCTTCTCTCCTATGTCTGTAATTAGCGTGATGCACAACTCTCCCCCCAAATGTTCTTGAAATTCTTGAATTCCATCTAAAAGCAGATTCATCTCTTTTTCGTTGGATACTGAAATATAAAGGTTAAAACCAATAGCCTGCATCACTTTCACAATTCGCTTTAGCGTTTGCTCCGGAATTAACCCAATCAGATGAGCATAGGTCACATCAAGGGCAATACCCTTGGCGACTGCCTCACCATGTCTTAAGCCATAATTGGACATCTGTTCTAACTTATGGGCTGCCCAATGGCCAAAATCCAAGGGTCTAGAAGAACCACTTTCGAATGGATCACCACCTTGGGCGATATGATGCATATGCATTTCAGCACATTTATATATTACATATTGCATGGGTTCCAACTTACGGTTCTTTAAGTCTTCGGCATGCAATTCGATGTAATTGAAAAAGCTGACGTCTTTTATCAAGGCCACTTTTACAGCTTCTGCTATTCCTGAAATCCAGTCACGTTGTTCTAAAGTATGTAAGAAATCGATATCATTAATTATAGCATAGGGCGGAGCGAAAGTGCCCAGAAAGTTCTTCTTCTCAAAGATATTGACACTGTTTTTCACTCCTACCGCAGAATCATTCTGTGACAGTACAGTAGTAGGTATGCGAATTAATTTTACGCCACGATGGGCTATTGCCGCGGCATAACCGACCATATCGATTATGGCCCCGCCTCCAATACCCACAACAAAAGAGTGTCTATCAATATGCTTATCATTAATTTCCTTCAAAACTGTTTCTACTGCATTAGGGCTGTTTTTACAACACTCACCGCCTTCGATGATAATACTTCCCGTATATTCTAAATTCGTTTTGTGAACTTCACAGTAATTCTTTATGGAAGCTTCAAGTTTTGGGTGATGATTATTTACACCATTATCAATTACAAAAAGTAACTTTATAGGGCTGTCTTTTTTGTAGTCATCCAAAATATCTTTGAATAATTGATTATTGACATCGAAAAGATGCTCCGTAAAGTATAATTGATACTCGTAGGGCACGGAAAATTTTTGTTTAATCGGTTTCAGGTGCATTAACTTGATTTAAGTAACTGCAAAAAGTTTTGACAAAAATATGGATAATGGTAGCAACAACAGCAAAAGTATGGGATACCACCATGCAGTATAACCCGCAGCTATAGCGGCATCTAAAACAACAAGCGACAAGACACCGCTTATTACCGCTTTTTTAATATTCTGCGCAGAATTATGTTTGTATGCCCCAACCAGTGGTTTGTATACCAAAAATGCGAATAGCACTAAAAAAGGTATGGTTTGTAACACGTTACTATTCTTGATGGTTGCCATAATCACAACGCTAATAATCACGGCTGCATACAATAATCCTGCCCAAAAAATATGATTCTTATTATTGCCATGTACCTCGCCTCTACTAATCAGCGTAATGGCGAAAATGTAAACTAAGGGAATAAAAGCATACTCCCAATGGAAAAATTCCATGAGTATCGAAACACCCAGTAATAAATTCAGTGATCGGCAGAACCCCATATTCAATGGGCCTAAAAAATCGTACTTTTTAGAATAACCATCATAAAGTACAATGGATAAAGCTAGAAGAATAGCAATGATTCCACTCAGGTTATTGACTAGAAAAGCCAATGCTATGCCAATCAACAATAAAATCGCACCAAAGAAAGCCGCCGATTTCAAAGGAATCAAGCCACTTGGCAGTGACCGTTCAGGCCGCTCTATTTTATCCACCTCAACATCAAAAACATCATTAAGCACCACACCACCAGCGTATAAAAAAATGGAAGAAAATATCAAAAAGAGTATTGGTATTACAATTGGCAATACATTAGTAGAAGCCGAAAATAAACCGGCAAGGGCAACTCCAGCAAAAATATCAGCCGCGGCAGTGGGCAAATTTGCTGGGCGCATTAATCGCAAATAGCCTATTAGAACACTACTCATTAAACAATTTTATCGGAATCGATCTTGGGCTCTTGCCCCCTTAAAACACTATTGTCATTAAAAAGTTCAGTTTGATTGACACCTCTGGCATTCAACCAATCCGACTCTTTCATTTTTCCATTTTTACCGAAGATATCCAAGGCATTTTGATAGCAGGTTTTTATCACGTCTTCTTTAGCAACACCCCTTTTTAGCATTAAACCTGCCGTCTTGGGAACAGCGAGAGGATCACTTACGCCCCAATCCGCTGAACTGTCAACCTGTCTCTTATACACATCTCCGAGCCCAC
>JARFRH010000005.1 GCA_029287355.1 Maribacter sp.
GATAATAATAGAATAAACATAACAATTTAAACCAAATATCATGGGAAAGACCAAAGTACGTAAGATGATGTTCATACTTTCAAAGGCAACAATCGAAAACGTGTACGCAGCATTTATAATGGCGAATGGCGCACGAATGGAGGGTATCGAATCTGAAATATTCTTCACATTCTTTGGATTGGAAGCAATTCAAAAGAAAAAATTGGAACACCTTCATGTAGCCACGGTAGGCAATCCAGCTATGCATATTCCCACTATGCTCGGAGGATTGCCAGGCGTAGAGGCCTTCGCCACCAAAATGATGAAAAAAGAAATGGAAAAATTGGATATGCCACCTGTAGGCGAGTTTCTTGAAATCTTGTCAGATTCCGGTTGTCGGCTTTGGGCTTGCAAACTTGCGGTGGATATGTTCCATTTAGAAAAAGCCGATTTGATAGATGAGATTGAGGATATTTTGACTATCGGGGATTTTTACAATAGAGCCGATGAAGAAGGCACACAACTTCTTTTCATTTAGTAGGCTTCAGGGTAGCGCATCAGTAAAATTTGCCCAAATCGATTTGGATTTCCTCACAGCCAGGTTGCAAAAAAATCATAAAACCCGCAAAATGGCGGGTTTTTGTTTGGAACATATTTGTGAATACCAAACTCCAGCACTACTGTACATTCTAACAAGTTATTAAATGTAATTTCTGAGTAACTTTAGGCATTAGTTTCTCAAACCTAACAATAGTTACTAATTTTGAAAACCAGTAAGATATGTTTATACTTTAAAAATCAACTTGCCAAATGCAGAGAAGAAAATTTATTAAAAGAGCGACCCTCGCCTCAATGGCCTCTTTATTAGGGACGGAAATTGTTTTTGGAGATACATTAGCTGCAGGATATCTTCCTCTGGGTTTACAAGAACCGGATCCTTTCAAAATGTTCAATAAAGACGCTCAAATGGTCTTATTGAATGACAAACCCTGGAACATGGAAGCCCAAGCCCATCTTCTTGACGACAAGATTACTCCTAATAAATTTATGTTCATCCGTAACAATGGAAATATTCCTAAAGAAATCGATGCGGAAAATTGGACCATTACCTTTGACGGCGAATCCGTAGCAAGAGAAAAAACTTTTACTCTTAAAGAATTGAAATCGAATTTCAAGCCCTATACCTATCAACTGACTTTGGAATGTGGTGGCAATGGAAGAAGTGAATTCGACCCTCCTGCCAAAGGAAATCAATGGACAATAGGTGCTGTTTCTTGTGCGACATGGACCGGAGTTCGATTGAGGGATGTATTGGCCGATGTCGGCATAAAAGATGATGCAGTTTACATCGCCTATCACGCTTCCGATACCCATTTGAGTAATGACCCAAGTAAAGAACCCATTTCACGAGGGGTTCCAATCTCCAAGGCAATGCAAGACGAGACCTTGATTGCTTATCAAATGAATGGCACAGCTATTCCAATTGCTCACGGCTATCCTTTACGATTAATCGCAGGAGGATTTCCTGCATCGGCATCTGGAAAATGGGTCAACAGAATCAGCATTCGAAATATCATCCACGATGGACCCAAAATGACCGGAACTGCTTATCGTGTGCCATGCGAACCTATTGCACCTGGCGAAAAAATCGCGGATGAAGATATGTGCATCATTGAGTCCATGCCAGTGAAATCATTGATTACCTACCCGAAAACAGGAGCGGTACTCCAAAAGGGGAAATCGCTCAACATTAGAGGACATGCTTGGGCTGGAGAACTGAAAGTACGTGAAGTGGCATATTCCATTGATTTCGGCAGTACCTGGAAAAACTGCCAACTTGAACAACCTGCAAATCGATTGGCCTGGCAACATTTCAATGCTTCAATTGATTTTCCACAAGAAGGTTATTATGAGGTTTGGGCCAAGGCTACCGACGAAAATGGTATAGCACAACCGATGATACTACCAGGATGGAATCCGAAAGGGTACTTAAATAATGCGTGTCATAGAATAGCCATAAAAATTAACTGATGAATTCATCCAATAAAAAAATAGCCGTTTTTGCGACAATTCTTGTACTTATTGCAATGGTCTTTTTTGTAGTTCAGGATTCCTCTCTATTCACGTTCAAAGAGAACACAGAAGAATATATCGCCCCTGAAACAGGAATTAACGACCCGAGTCACCCTGATTACGACAAAATCGAAAATGGTATCCACTTGCGAACGGGATTCGCGGAAGGAGAAGGATTGCAGTTGGTCATAACGAATTGTACTACTTGTCACTCGGCCAAATTAGTGACACAAAATAGAATGTCGGAAGAGCGATGGAAAGCCACGATTAGATGGATGCAGGAGACTCAAAATCTTTGGGATTTGGGCGCAAACGAAGATACGATTGTAAATTACCTTGCCACACAATACGCACCTATTGCAAAAGGAAGACGGCAGAACTTCGCGAAGATCGAATGGTATAATCTGAAAGACGAATAACGCATCGATGGAAAAATATATTGAGGCCTTTACAAACTCATTTCTGGGCACTTTTAACTGGACATGGAAATCAATCTTGTTCGAGGTGCCTTGGTACACCAATTATTTTTGGGGTTTGGTTGTCATTTCATTAGTGGTATGGTTGCTCGAGATTCTATTTCCATGGCGAAAGGAACAATCGATTTTTAGAAAAGATTTTTGGTTGGATGCCTTCTATATGTTTTTCAATTTCTTCCTTTTTGCCATTGTAATTAGCGGTTTCTATAAAATTTTCTTTGTTGCCATCGATAATTTAGGGGTTAGCGCTAAAAGTTTAGCATTTATTGACCTTTCAAAATGGTCGATGTGGTTGCAATTATTGGTTTTCTTTGTAGTCCTTGATTTTGTACAATGGTTCACTCACATTTTATTACACCGATTCGAATTTCTATGGAATTTCCACAAAGTGCATCATAGTGTTAAGGAAATGGGTTTTGCGGCCCACCTTCGGTATCACTGGATGGAGAATGTGCTATACAAACCTCTAAAGACCTTTGGAGTAATGATTTTGGGAGGTTTTGAACCCGAGCAGGCCTACATTGTACATTTCATGGCCATTACCATTGGGCACTTGAACCACGCTAATATCAAACTTACCTGGGGGCCACTAAAGTATATGCTCAATAATCCTGTGATGCATTTGTACCATCACGCTCATGAACTTCCGAAGGGAAAATATGGTGTTAATTACGGTATCAGTCTGAGCTTATGGGATTACATTTTTGGCACCAATTATATTCCAGATGACAAAGGCACCATTGAATTGGGGTTCAAGGGGGATGAAAATTTCCCCAAAGACTTTTTACATCAAAATATTTACGGCTTTAAGCGGAATCAAAAATAGGGCATAACAAAACTCTGAAGTATTCCAAAACTTCAAATACTTCCGCTATATTTGCAGTCCAAAAAATTATGCGCACGTGGCGGAATTGGTAGACGCGCCAGCTTGAGGGGCTGGTGGCCACTAGGCCGTGGAAGTTCGAGTCTTCTCGTGCGCACTTAAAGCCAGGCAAAAAGTCTGGCTTTTATATTTAAAATATCCCCAATATTGTTTTACCAGTGGCAATTGCCACGAAGATTCGTGATTCTATTGTACACAAAATCAAGTTCTAATGCCCGACAATTACTTTGGTAAGTACCAACTATTACTATTTAAATTTGGAACATCGACTTCTTTGTTACCAAAGGATTTGACTAAATTTTAACTATAATTCTAAGAATCATTCATATTAAATTGTAAATTTGTTTAACCATCACGCAGAAACAATGAACAATGTAAAAAAGTTTTTCAGTATTCGAGATTTAGAAAATCTTTCAGGAATCAAGGCACATACCATACGTATTTGGGAAAAGAGGTATGGATTGTTAACTCCTGAACGAACAACGACGAATATCAGAACTTACAATCTGAACAACCTGCAGAAACTTTTGAATGTCACCCTCCTTTATAGCAACGGTTATAAAATTTCGAAAATAGCGAAGATTCCTGAAGAGAATATCCCTTTAATGGTTCGTGAAATCGTTGCAAAAAGTAGTGTTAAGAATCATTCAATTAGTGCCTTTAAGCTGGCCATGGTCAATTTTGATCAAGCTATGTTCACCAGTACCTACAATAGCCTTTTAACCGATAAATCGTTTCGCGAGATATTCAAAGATGTATTTATACCATTGCTCAATGAAATAGGTCTATTATGGCAGACGGATACAATTAGCCCTGCTCACGAGCATTTCATAACCGCACTTATCAAACAGAAAATTCTCATTAACACTGAGAAACTCCAAGATCGTCAGCCGACAAAGAAAGACAAGGTTTTCGTTCCTTTTTTGCCGGAGAACGAAATTCACGAGATTGGGCTTTTATATATTAATTATGAAATTACGCTAAGAGGCTATAAGTCTATCTATTTGGGGCAAACCGTTCCTTTAGATACCCTAAAAGATGTGATGAAGTATTTTGATAACCTTTACTTCTTGTCATACTTCACGGTAGTGCCTTCCAAAGATAAGATCGCCAAATATATTCATGACTTTTCAAGAATGTTTCAAGACGGCAACAATTCGAAGTTATGGGTTCTAGGTCATCAAACGCAACATTTGGATAAAGACAATCTTCCAAACTTTGTTAGAACTTTTAATTCAATAGAACAAGTCGTCTCCGAATTATGACAAATTTGTTGTGCCAAGCTTATGAATAAAAAAGTAGTTGTTATTGGTTCCGGGTTTTCATCCTTATCAGCCTCTTGTTATTTGGCGAAAATGGGGTTTAAGGTGTCGATTTATGAAAAAAACGACACCGTGGGTGGAAGAGCCCGGCAATTGATAAAAGAAGGTTTCACATTTGATATAGGACCCAGTTGGTATTGGATGCCAGATATTTTCGATACGTTTTTTGCAGCCTTTGGAAAGAAGACCAGTGATTTTTACCAGCTAGATAAGTTAAGCCCCGCTTACCGAATTTTCTTCTCGGATGATAGCATTACAATAGGTGATTCGATGGATAAAATTTGTGTGGAATTCGAACGCATAGAAGTAGGAAGTTCCAAGCATCTGCGAAAATTCATAGCCGATGCCCAGGAGAACTATGATATTGCCATCAACAAAGTAGTGCTGAGACCCGGCATTTCGCCCTTAGAACTCGTCACCAAAGAAACGGTTCTTAAAGTGGATCAATTCTTTAAAACCATTAGCGGTCAAGTCCGCAAAAAGTTCAAAAACCCAAAGCTCATTTCCACACTCGAGTTTCCAGTATTGTTTCTAGGTGCAAAACCAAGTAAGACCCCATCTTTTTATAGCTTCATGAATTTCGCGGATTTTGGTCTTGGCACTTGGCATCCTAAAGGGGGTATGTACGAGATTATTAAAGCGATGCATTCTCTGGCCATTGAATTGGGTGTTGTTATTCATACCGATAGCCCGGTTGAAAAAATAAGAGTAGAAAAAGGAAAAGCTATCGGAATCGTTGTGGATAACAAGTCTATTGACAGTGATTTTGTTTTGAGTGGTGCTGATTACCATCATTCGGAAACACTGCTCGATGAGCATCACAGACAGTATAGTGAGGCCTTCTGGTCTAAAAAAACCTTTGCGCCATCTTCACTGCTTTTCTATATAGGGTTTGACACCAAATTAATGAATGTTGAACATCATAATTTGTTTTTCGATACTGACTTTGAACGTCATGCTGAAGAAATTTACGACGAACCAAGGTGGCCAACTGACCCACTTTTTTATGCCAATTTTCCTTCGATAACCGATTCAAGTATGGCACCTGATGGTTGTGAAACTGGTTTTTTTCTAATACCAATTGCCCCAGGGCTCGAGGATACACCTCAATTAAGGGAACAATATTTTGATTTAATCATGGCAAGGTTTCAGAAAAGAACAGGCCAACAAGTAGAAAATAACATTATATTTAAGGAGTCTTTTTGTGTAAACGATTTTCTTGAAGAATACAATTCATATAAAGGCAATGCATACGGTATGGCCAACACGCTCTTGCAGACAGCGTTCCTACGGCCTAAATTGCAAAGTAAAAAAGTAAAAAACCTGTTTTTTACCGGGCAACTCACCGTGCCTGGTCCTGGGGTGCCACCAGCCTTGATATCTGGAAAATTGGTATCTGAACTAATAGCTAAAGCAGACAAATAAGATGAAAACTATTTTTGACAAAGTTTCATACGAATGTAGCAAGATTGTAACCGAATCATATAGTACTTCTTTTTCGCTTGCCACTAAAATGCTAGCATCCTCTATTCGTGCTGATATATACAATATTTATGGCTTTGTCCGCTTTGCCGACGAAATAGTGGACACTTTTCACGCCTACAATAAAAAGGAGCTTTTTGACAATTTTGAATTGGAATTAAAATCAGCTCTCAAGGCTAAAATTAGTTTGAACCCTATTTTAAACTCATTTCAGCATACCTATCATAAATATCAGATTCCATATCACCTGGTGGAGTCCTTTATGAAAAGTATGCGAATGGACCTTACTAAAAAAGAATATAGAAGCGAGGAGGAGTACAAAGCATATATTTATGGCTCTGCAGATGTTGTCGGACTAATGTGTTTAAAAGTTTTTGTAAAAGGAGATGACACCCAGTATGAAACTTTAAAAGAAGCTGCGATGTCACTCGGTTCCGCTTTTCAAAAAGTCAATTTTTTACGTGATTTAAAAGCCGATTTCGAAGATTTGAATAGGGCTTATTTTCCAAATGCCAATTTGATGGAACTTGATGAAGTTTCCAAACAAAGAATTGTTCAAGAAATAAAAGATGATTTTGCAAAAGGGTATCGCGGTATTCTAAATTTGCCAAATGAAGCTAAGTTCGGTGTCTATACAGCGTATAAATATTACTATAAACTATTGAAGAAATTGCAAAATACGCCATCACGTGAAATTAAAAATACACGGATACGAGTTCCCAATTATCAAAAATTTGGGCTCTTGGCAAAATCATATGTTAACTACAAATTACATTTAGTATAAATGAATATTTTTCTTTGGATTGTGATTTTTTTAGGAACCTTCTCCATTATGGAGTTTATGGCTTGGTTTACGCATAAGTACGTAATGCACGGATTCTTGTGGAGTTTACACAAAGACCATCACCATAAAGAACATGATTCCTGGTTCGAACGTAACGACGCGTTCTTTATTTTTTATGCGGTGGTCAGCATGTCTCTTTTCTATGCAGGCGCTAACGGCTGGTGGTATGGTTGGGCTTTGGGTTTTGGAATTTTGGCCTACGGCATTGCCTATTTTTTAGTACACGATATTTTTATCCACCAACGTTTTAAAGTATTTAGAACCGTAAACAATTGGTACGCCAAAGGGGTTCGTAGAGCACATAAGATACACCATAAACATTTAGGTAAGGAAGATGGCGAATGCTTTGGTATGCTCTTTGTGCCCTTCAAATACTTCAAAAAATAGCGTAATACATGTCCAATGTCATAGTAATTGGTGCAGGTATTGCTGGTATCGCTACATCCCTTCGTCTTAGAAAAGCGGGCTATCAGGTAATCGTTTTAGAAAATAACAACTATGCAGGCGGTAAGATAAACGCCCTTTCAAAAGGAGGCTATCGATTTGATTTAGGGCCTTCCTTGTTTACCATGCCCCATTTGGTGACGGAGCTCTTCGAACTCTTCGATTTAAAACCATCGGATTTTTTCGACTACAGTAGAAAGAAAACAATTTGCAACTACTTTTGGGAAGACGGTTTAAAATTTTCCGCTAATGCTCACTTAGAGACGTTTATCGAAGAATCTTCAGAAACTTTCCAAGAGCCAAAGGAAAGCATCAAAAATTATCTTCATAAGAACAAAATGAAGTATGATCTGACAGCTGGTTTATTTCTTGAAAAATCACTTCACAAATTGAATACTTACCTTTCCAAAGATACCGTAAAGGCCATAATTCAACTGGGGAAACTGGATGTGAATACCTCTTTGGACAGCGTCAATAGAAAGATGTTCAAAAATCAAAAACTTATCCAATTGTTTAATCGGTACGCTACCTATAATGGTTCTTCACCCTATAGAACTCCTGGGATTATGTCAATGATACCCCATTTAGAAATGCACTATGGTACATTTTTTCCTAAAGGCGGTATGCATAATATAAGCAAGACACTTTTTGAATTGGCCAAATCTCAAGGAGTTGTGTTCAAGTTTAATGAAAAAGTAGAGCATATAAATGTAGTGAACAAAAAAGCAGTGGGCGTTGTGACCCGCCACCAAGAATACAAGGCCAATATCATAGTTTCGAACATCGATATATTTTCAACCTATAAAAATTTGTTGAAAGATCAAAAACAACCTAAAAAAGTTCTTCAACAGGAAAAATCAAGCTCTGCTCTTATTTTCTATTGGGGTATTTCAAAAGAATTTCCAGAATTGGATTTGCATAATATTCTCTTTAGTGACTCATATGAAAAAGAGTTTAATTCAATTTTTGAGACAAAAGAGCTCTGCGATGACCCTACAATTTACATCAATATTACAAGCAAAGAAGAGTTTTCGGACGCACCTAAGGGCCATGAAAACTGGTTCGTAATGATTAATACACCAAGTAACTATGGACAAGACTGGACCGTTTTAAAAACCAGGGCTCGGAAAGCTATTGTTTCAAAAATCAATCGAATTCTTAAGACTGATATAGAAACCCAGATTACTACGGAGTATTCCATGGATCCGCTAGAAATCGAGCGTAACACCGGTTCTCACAGAGGTGCTTTATATGGGGCGGCGAGTAACAGTAAATTAGCGGCATTTATGAGACATCGGAATTTTTCAAGTACGATTAAAAATCTTTATTTCTGCGGCGGTTCGGTACATCCTGGTGGCGGTATACCTTTATGCCTTCTGTCTGCCAAAATACTAGGTGATTTAGTACCCAAACCACATACGAATGTTTGATTCCATGCTCAAACATAAGATCAATATAGCCATTTTGATTGTTTGGTTGTTTCACATTACCGCTCTTATCGGAATCAGTTTAGGCGATGTAGATTGGTTTATAGAAAAAACACCATTCAACTTAAGTCTGTGTCTCTTGCTTTTTATGTTGTCTTATCCTATTCATAAAAAACGCCAGATTATCGCTTTCATGATATTTTTTGCTGGGGGTATGTATGCCGAATGGCTAGGGGTTCACTATGGCATTTTGTTTGGAAACTATGCGTATGGAAGTAATTTCGGATTTCAAATTGACGGTATTCCACTTCTTATTGGAAGCTATTGGGGGCTGCTAACTTTTATTACGGCAGGCATTCTAGATTATGCTAAAATTCAAGTCGTACCGAAAGTGATTCTTGGAGCGGCTTTGATGGTGATTTTAGACTTTTTTATGGAATATAGTGCCCCAATATTCGATTTTTGGAGTTTTGATGAGAATGTTATCCCGATTCAAAATTATATATCTTGGTACGTCTTATCTATGGTGTTCCATAGTATCCTTAGGATCTTGAAATTAAAGGGCAACCAAAAGTTCTCCTTGAATATTTATATGGCGCAGTTATTATTTTTTATGTTCTTCTACTTCCAACAATAGTGCGCTAATTCTCAACAAGAACAAGTCAAGTCAAGTCAAAAAAAATTACCAAAAGTGAAATGAAGACGTTCTAGATTTTAACGGACAAATGATATCAATCTTGAAGGAGACTATCAATTAAATCATACACAGTCTTATTATCCCAATCAGCAATTGCCGTTTGATGAACTACAATATTTCCTTTTTTATCGAGAAGGTATGAACCCCCTTCTTTCAGCAGTTTAATAGGACTTTGCTCTCCAACTATTTCATAAGTAATAGGAAATGTGTATCCTTTTCTCTCCATCATTTCTTCAGGCATCTCACGTTCTTCATTGGTAATAATATAAAACTTCATCTTTTCCCCATACCTGTTATAAAGTAACTGAATGTCATCCAATTGTGCTCGTGAGGGAAGATCCCATGTGGCCCAAAAATTGATAAAAACCACCTTAGCTTCTGCTTCCTTAAAATTAAAAAAGCTCCAGTCTGACCGCTTTAGTTTCCAGTCATAAGTCAATATTTTGCCCCGATTTTCAGCACTTATTACGGTTGGCGTCGCCGCAAACAACTTGTTCAAAAGCTCCTTACTAAAATCTCCGAGTGGTGTTACAAAAAATGATAAAAAAAGTACTATTATCGAAAGGGTATATACCGAACTCTTTTTCATAGGGGCTTTATGGTTCTTTTCAAAGCTAAAAAACTCCAGATTAACATCGGGAGTTTTAAAGTAGAAATATGCAATTATTATAACTAATAACGGTGAGGCCAAATCAATACTCAGAAGGAAATTTCTTCTTACATCGCATTTTCTCTTTTGATTACATTAAGTGCGGAACCCTCACGATACCAACCAATTTGGGCATCATTATAGGTGTGATTTGCCATCACAACATCCTTACTTCCATCGGCATGAACAACTTCGATTGTTAAGGGCCTGCCAGGAGTGAAATCAGCAATATCGACGAAGTTGAATGTATCGTCCTCTTGAATCAAATCATAATCGCTTTCATTTGCAAATGTCAAACCTAGCATTCCTTGCTTTTTCAAGTTTGTTTCGTGTATTCTAGCGAATGATTTAACTAAAACCGCCGCTACCCCGAGATGTCTGGGCTCCATAGCCGCATGTTCCCTAGAAGAACCTTCTCCATAATTATGATCACCAACCACTAGGGTTCGAACACCTGCCGCTTTGTAAGCACGTGCCGCATCGGGTACGCCTGAGAAATCACCGGTCAATTGGTTCTTGATAAAATTCGTTTTCTTGCCAAAAGCATTCACGGCACCGATTAAACAGTTATTGGAAATATTGTCTAAATGCCCTCTAAATCGCAGCCATGGTCCGGCCATCGAAATATGATCCGTGGTACATTTTCCGAAAGCCTTGATCAACAATTTGACACCTTGCAGTTCCTCGTCCTTTATAGGCACAAAAGGAGTCAATAACTGTAAACGCTCTGAATCCGAAGCCACTTTGACCTCAACACCTGATCCATCTTCGTCTGGGGCCAAGAAACCAGCGTCTTCAACTTCGAAACCCTTGGGTGGCAACTCCCACCCTGTTGGCTCATCAAATTTAATTTCTTCCCCATTTTCATTAATTAACGTATCCTTCATCGGGTTGAAATCCAGCCGGCCAGCAATGGCTATCGCAGCAGTTATTTCCGGCGAAGCAACAAAAGCGTGGGTATTAGGATTTCCATCAGCGCGCTTAGCGAAATTTCTATTAAATGAATGAACAATACTGTTTTTTGGCGCATTCTTCGGATCACTATATCTGGCCCATTGACCAATACACGGTCCACAAGCATTCGTAAATATTTTAGCATCCAATTTTTCGAACACATTCAGTATACCATCTCTTTCAGCCGTATAACGCACCTGTTCCGATCCTGGATTAATACCGAGTTCGGCTTTCATTTTCACCCCTTTGTCCAAAGCCTGCTGGGCTATCGAAGAAGCGCGCGATAAATCTTCATAAGATGAGTTGGTACAAGAACCTATAAGACCCCATTCTACCTGAAGTGGCCAATCATTTTTTATTGCTTTCTCGGTCATTGACGCCCCTACCGGAGTAGATAAGTCCGGTGTAAAAGGACCGTTCAATAATGGGTTCAAGGCCGTTAAATCAATATCAATTACTTGGTCAAAATAGTCCTCAGGATTTGCATATACGGCTTCATCTGCAGTCAAATGTTCTTTGACCTCATTCGCCGCATCCGCGACATCAGCTCTATCGGTAGCCCGTAGATAGCGTTCCATTGATTCATCATATCCGAAAGTGGAAGTGGTTGCCCCTATTTCTGCGCCCATGTTACAAATAGTGCCCTTACCTGTACAAGACAAGGCCTTGGCCCCAGGGCCGAAATATTCGACTATAGCGCCTGTGCCACCTTTTGCGGTAAGAATCTCGGCCACTTTCAAGATAACGTCCTTAGGTGCTGTCCAACCAGAAATAGTGCCGGTCAAACGTACTCCTATTAATTTCGGAAACTTCAACTCCCAGGCCATTCCGGCCATCACATCAACGGCATCGGCACCGCCGACTCCTATAGCCACCATTCCTAAGCCACCGGCATTGACAGTATGGGAATCGGTACCGATCATCATTCCTCCTGGAAAGGCATAATTCTCTAAGACGACTTGGTGAATAATACCTGCACCCGGCTTCCAAAAACCGATTCCATATTTATTGGATACCGATTCCAAAAAATCGAAAACCTCTGCACTTGTGCTATTCGCCATTTTCAAATCGGCAGCTGCACCATTTTTTGCCTGAATCAAATGGTCACAATGCACGGTCGTTGGCACAGCAACTTTAGGTTTCCCGGCCTGCATGAATTGCAAGAGAGCCATTTGGGCGGTAGCATCTTGACAAGCAATACGATCAGGGGCAAAATCGACATAATCTTTTCCTCTAACAAAGGCCTCGGTAGGAGTACCCTCCCATAGATGGGAGTATAATATTTTTTCAGAAAGTGTCAGTGGTTTACCTACTATCTCTCTAGCCTTGTTAACGCGTTCAGCCATATTGGCGTAAACACTTTTGATCATGTCGATATCAAATGCCATTTCTTATCTTTTTGGATTAAAGTAATTCTACAAAATTACTAAAATAGTAGGGGCAAATAAAATTTTTGATCTATGATTACGGGTTCGTTGTGAAAATGGCAAACAGTGCCGTGTACACCCATAAAATTCCTATTTTTCGAAGGAAAAACACACCGAAATAACAATGAATCGGTTATAGGAGTTTTACGATGATATCTTCTTCCGAAATTCCTTCGGCCTCTGCTTTGTAGTTTTTAATAATCCGGTGCCTGAGTATGTCTTTGGCAACGGCTTTCACATCTTCAATATCTGGCGAGAATTTACCATTAATAGCGGCATGAGCCTTTGCCCCTAAAACCAAATTTTGAGATGCCCTCGGTCCTGCACCCCAGTCGATATATTGCTTCACAAAATCAGAAGAGGATTCTAAATTGGGCCGTGTACTATGGACTAGTTTGACAGCGTAGTCCACCACATTATCCGGTACGGGAATTCGCCTGATCAAATGCTGTACTTCGAGAATCGCTTCCGCGCTTAAAATAGAATTAACAGTAGGGGTACTATCATCGGTAGTAGCTTTCACCACCTGGATTTCTTCAGCTACGGAAGGATATTTCAATTCAATTGCGAACATGAAGCGATCTAATTGAGCTTCAGGCAATGGGTAGGTACCTTCTTGTTCTATAGGGTTTTGAGTGGCCAACACGAAATAGGGCAGCTCTAACTTATGCTGTTGCCCTGCTATAGTAACGGCACGCTCCTGCATCGCCTCTAAAAGTGCGGCCTGAGTCTTTGGAGGGGTACGGTTGATTTCATCGGCCAAAATGATATTCGAGAAAATCGGTCCTTTAATGAACTTGAAGTTTCTATTCTGGTCCAGTATTTCACTACCTAAAATATCACTGGGCATCAAATCAGGGGTGAATTGAATTCTTTTAAAGTCCAATCCTAAAGTCTGGGCGATGGTATTAACCATCAAAGTCTTTGCTAAACCAGGCACCCCAATAAGTAAGGAGTGGCCCCCTGTATAGATAGATAGTAAGATTTGCTCGATGACCGCGTCTTGCCCAACTATGATTTTAGCTATTTCACGCTTAAGGTCTTGGTGTTTGGCAACTAGGTTTTGAACGGCAGTAACGTCTGACATGTTGAACTTATTTAAACTTTTTGTTTGGAACCAAGAATGAAGGCTTTTGTCTACTAAAGAAGCTATTTTTAGATTGCATAACCATAGCTACGGCAGCTAAAAATTGCAAAATTAGAGCGCAAAATTGCAAAATTCGTAGGTAGAATACAAAGCTTAAATAAGTTCACCTTTACTCCTTTACCCAATTATTAGCAAATTCACAATCTCTATTCTCTTCATTGATGGTGATGTAGGTATCCTCGATATGCTCATCCATCCATTTTTTTATGGCCTCGTATTGCTTTTCTGTTTTTGCTAATTCTTGAATTTTGATATAGTCTTTAGAGAAGTCTGCGGTATGTTCGTCAAATCGGTTCGTAATCTTATACATCTTGTACTTTGGCCCACCACCTCTTGGGTCATCTTCTAAAAGAGGATTCGATATTTCATCATCTTTTAAATTTCGAACTTGATTATACAATTTGGGATCCATTCTGGTCAGTTCAAAACGGGAATCTAAAGTAACGGGGTTTCGAAGCAATCCCCCATCAAATTTGGTCTCTTTTTCATCCGAAAAATTTTGTGCGGCCTCTGCGAAAGTGAATTGGCCCTCTATTACTTTTTGCTTTATACTGTCGAGCTCGGCTTTGGCGTTATCCAATGCTTCTTGTGAAATTTTTGGTTGAACCAAAATGTGGCGCAAATCCAACTCCTGTCCTCTAATTTTCTCGATGTAGATTATATGAAATCCAAATGGGGTTTCGAAAGGTTCTGATATTTCACCTTGCTTAAGACTAAAGGCCACATCCTTAAATTTTTTGTCAAAGCCTGTTTCTTTGGTAATACTGTAGAACCCTCCCTTTGATTTAGAACCTGGGTCTTCGGAATACAAAATTGCTTTTACATTAAAACTCGCGTCATTGTCTTCTACATCTTCCTTGATGGTATTTAATTGATCGATTACCTTTTGTTTTTCAACATCGGTAGGTTTTGGCTCTTTTACAATTTGTGCAATTTCCATTTCCGCACCGAAAACCGGTCTTTCATCTTCAGGAATTTTACTAAAAAACTGACGAACTTCTTCAGGCGTAATCTCAATTTCAGAGACGATTTTCTGCTGCATTCTTTCTGAAAGCATTCGCAGTTTGTTGATTTTATATAGTTCTTCCCTGAAATCAGTCTCATTCTCCTTTTTATAGTATTCTAGTACCTTTTTCATTGAACCGATTTGCTGAACCAAAGATTGTAATTGTCTTTCCCCGGTGGCGTTCACCTCGTCATCAGAGACTAAAATACTATCCTGCACAGCCTGATGCGCATATAGGCGGTCTTCCATTAATTTACCCAATAATCCACATCGGGTGATATCCTCCGTTGAAGCACCTTGATTCTTTAGGTCGATTAAAGTTTTTTCGATATCGGATTCGAGAATAACATAGTCTCCAATAACGGCTGAGATGCCATCGAGTTTTATTCTCTTGAAATTATTCGTTGAATCCTTTTTACTATTCGCATTTACTTCGGCCACCTCCGTTGAAATATCAGGAATGGAATCTGTCACCTGGGCAGAAACGAATGTTAAGCATCCTAAGAAAGATGCGATAATCATCATTTTATTCATCTTGTACATAAACCTCAAATTCTTTGTCTCTAATTGCTTCATCGATAACCTCTGTTTCAAGTTTTCGAATGTAATCCAACTTGCGTCGGTTCAGCAGTACTTGTTCTATAGTTGGCTCAATATAAGAGAGTGGCGCCACATCATTCACAGGCAAAACCCCCGTAACCTTCGCCAAATATACCCCTAATGAATCCTCCAATTCAAAAAATTGTGATTTTTTTAAGTACTTTCCTTGGTTTTCAAAAGTCAATGGAGGTATTTCATCAATCACCCGAGAAACCTGAACCCATATGGAATCATTGAAATTCAATTTTTTAAATTGAACTCCAATAGAGTCCAAATAAGCTACATCTTTTCTTTTGAAACTTTTCAACTTCCGAGTCACCGTTTCTTTATTCAAAAATTGCTTTGGAAGCTGAATAAAACGAATTTTCACTAGCGGTTCTTTGAGCCTAAAGTTGTTCTTTTCCTTTTCATAAAAAGACCGCATTTGATCCTTAGTCACAATAGTGTCATTGATTTGCCGCACTAAAGCCTCTTTGTAGGCCCTGGTATACAGGTCATTACGGTAATCGTTTACTAATTCGTTAAACTGGGCAAGCTTCTCTTCAGGCAGGTTTATTTTCGCTTTAGAGAGCAAAAGCTGCTTAGATGCCCAATTGTTAATATAGTTGGTCACAAAAGAAATACTGTCCTCTGCTGCAATGCCATTTCCCAGCAGCGCCTCAACATCTTTCTTGTATAAGTATTTCTCACCAACACGTGCGAGTGGTTCTTCATCAGTAGTCTCTTTCCATACCGAATTACAGGAGACGACCAAAAGTATCAGGAAAACAAGAAGTATATGAAGGAAATTCATCTTTTTCGCTAATGGAAGCATCCCGCAAAAATAACAAATATCGAATGTTGCGCAAGTAAGCATCGAATCATTAACACATTTTTGGCGTACCGTAACCGAATTGCTACATTAGTATTGCTAAAAGGAGCCTATTATGAAATACACTACTGAAGTTATCGTAAATATTCCTAGGCAAGACTTTGTAGAAAAAATGGATAATGCCGAAAATATGAAACATTGGCAAAAAGGATTGATCGGATATAAATTCTTATCCGGAACGCCTGGTCTGGAAGGAGCTAAAATGGAATTGAATTACAAAATGGGGAAACGTGAAATTAGTATGGTTGAGACTATAGTCAAATCAAATTTCCCTGATGAGTTCCATGCCGCCTATGATGCCAAAGACGTTCATAATATTCAAAAAAACTATTTTATCGATGTCGACGGCCATAGTACCAAATGGATCTCTGAAACCGAATTCCGATTTTCGGGATTCATGATGAAGGCGATGAGCTTTTTAATGCCAGGAGTATTTAAGAAGCAATCACTAAAATATTTACAATACTTCAAGGCTTTTGCAGAAGATGGTACTTCAGTGGAGGGCACGTAGTTAAAATCACCTAAGTGAATTGAGAAAACTAAAACTAATTTGGGATTTCAGGGGTCACGCAGCTGCAAAAACAGCAGAGCATCACGAGAAACATTTGGCAGAGTATATCGAGATAGAGGCTCTTGATTTGACTATTACCGGCCATACTCATTTGAACGAGATGCATAGTTTCGCTTTTATGGTCGTAAATGAAGATTGCATGCCCGGTGTTCGTGATGCCTTAAAACCTCATCGCGGTGAAATTTATGAAGACTAAAACAGCCATTGGCAAACAACAAACCATGTATAGAAAATATATTCTGCCATTATCGAGCATCTTAATCTTTATGGGGGGGTGTCAGGATCGAAAAGAGTATAGTAATCCCCTTGACTATGTACTTGCTTCTCAAAACCCAAATATAAAAAGGGTCATGGACAGCGTTACTCAATACGAAGTTCAAATTCGCTATACCCGGATTGATAGAAAAGGTGATTCCATTTCATTTACGGACTATGACTTTCAAGTAGATGAGAAAAATTACTTCTACCCGGCAAGTACCGTTAAATTTCCCATTGCGGTTTTGGCTTTGGAAAAACTGAATGCCATTGATACGATGGACATGAAAACTCGATTTTATGTTGAAGGCGATTCTGTGGAAACCACCTTTGCGAAGGCTATTTCAGAAGTATTTTCAGTCAGTGATAACGATGCCAATAATAGATTGGTTGAATTTCTTGGTCAAGATGCCATTAATATTGAACTCGAATCAAAGGGGGTAAAACCGGTACGAATAGCGCATCGCTTGGGCTTTCACAGCGATGATTTGGCCACCAAACCCCTTATCATATATTTGAATGACAGTACCACTAGCATCTATGAAGGAACCGTCAATACTGCACCTCAACCTTTGGCGTTAAATAATATTCATAAAGGGTCTGGGTTTTACGAGGAGGGTGATTTGGTTGAGGAGCCGTTTGATTTTAGTTTAAAAAACTACTATCCAATTGATGCCCAACATGGTGTTTTAAAACGCGTGATATTCCCACAAAAATTCCAAGAAGGGGAGCGCTTCAAACTTAGTGAAGAACAACACCAATATGTACTAAAAGCTATGCATACGGTTCCAAAAGCGGTGGGATATGATCCAAAAACCTATTATGATGCTTATTGCAAGTTCTTTATGTTTGGTGATACCCAAGAGAATATTCCGGATACGATTAAAATCTATAACAAAGTAGGTTTTGCCTACGGTACACTGACCGATTGTGCATATATTACCGATACCAAAAACAAGGTGGAGTTTCTGTTGAGCGCTACTGTTTTGGTCAACAAAGATGGTATCTTTAACGATGACCAATATGAATACGATGAAGTGGGCATTCCCTTTTTGGCGGAATTGGGGAGGGCTTTTTACCAACTCGAATTGAACAGAAAAAAATAATCAAATGGAAACATTGACTTTTGATTCTTTTACCAAAAATATATATATCAAAGCACCTCTTGAAAAACTGTATCGGTGTTGGGCGACAAAAGAGGGTATTGAATCATGGTTTCTTAGGAAAGCCCAGTTCATTAACAAAGAAGGTAAACTCAGAAATTCTGCTGAGCAAATAAGGGCAGGTGATTCATACATATGGGAATGGCACAATTGGGACGGTCAAGAAAAAGGATCTGTACTTAAGGCCAATGGAAAAGATTTTATGGAAATTCTATTCGCGGCTCCCAGCAAGGTATCGGTTACTTTAGAAGATAAGGGTTCAGCTGTCTTGGTAACTTTGAAACAATATGATATTCCCACCGATGAAAAAATATGCTGAACATTCACTACGGCTGCAGCAATGGTTGGTCGTTTTGGCTGGCCAACTTAAAAGCGTATCTCGAATATGGTATTCTACTCAATGAAACGGAGTATGATTTGACTAATATTCCATTGGCAGGCTTTCAATTTGTAAATATGTAGCGAAATAAATGAATGAACCAAAACAAACCCGAATCAATAAATTCCTTAGCGAAGTAGGCTATTGCTCACGCCGGGCAGCGGATAAATTAATCGAACAAGGAAGGGTAACTATTAACGGAAAGGTTCCTGAAATGGGTGCTAAAATTATTGAAGGTGATGCTATTCGTGTGGATGGCAAAATCATCACGGAAACAAAGGACAGACCGGTATACTTAGCTTTCAATAAACCTGTTGGCATCGTTTGTACTACCGATACCCGCGTAGAGAAGAATAACATCATCGATTTTATCAACTACCCAAAACGGATTTTTCCTATCGGAAGATTGGATAAACCTAGTGAAGGACTCATTTTCTTAACCAATGATGGTGATATCGTGAATAAGATACTGCGCGCGCGAAATCACCACGAGAAAGAATATTTAGTAACCGTCGATAAGCCCATTACTGGAAAATTCCTTGAGAAAATGAGAAACGGTGTCCCAATTTTGGATACCATCACTAGAAAATGCGAGGTAGTTGAAATTGGCAAATACCAGTTCAAAATTATCCTCACGCAAGGCTTGAATAGACAGATTCGGCGCATGTGCGAATACCTTGGCTATGAAGTCAAAAAATTGAAACGTGTCAGGATTATGAATATCAATTTAGACGTACCGGTTGGCAAATGGCGAGATTTGACAACGCATGAATTAAAGGAAATCAATCGCTTGGTTTCGTCTTCTTCAAAAACCTATGATTGATAAAGAATTTCTAAAAGTCTTTTTTTGCAATATAGCATCAAGAGGTCCTGAAGAAATTTTTCAAAACAATGAAGTATTCGAAACAGTAATCACCTCTTCTCTGGCAGGTAGCGTAGTGTTTGTAGAAGAATACGAATTTGATGGTAGGTACCCGAGCAATTTAGTCGGTTTACAGCATTCAGATGGTACCTATACCTAGTATATATATCTAACCTATCAAGGTGTTAGAGTACGCGTTGGCAAAACCGTTCAACAAGGGGATGTCATCGGGCTCGGTGGAAGCGAAGGTCTCGCGGGATATTCGCATCTCCATTTTGTGGCCACAAAATCAGAATCATGGCATTTCCCCTATGTATTTTTCAACAGCATTCAGCAACACCAATGAAAACCCTAGGAGTTTGGAGTGGGGAATGCCGTATAAAGCATTGCCTTATTAAGGTAATTTTTAAATCAAATTTAACAGTATATCATCCTAAATATAAGTAACTTAGAAATAAAGCTAGAATTCAAGTAGATAATTAATTTTCAAGCTATGATACGAAACAAAATAGTTAATTTAAAAAAGTCCGCCACAATTTGCCTGATTGGTATGTTTTTACTAGGTTTTGGCAGTATTCATAGTGCGTCGGCCTATTTTCAAGATGATACCCAGCAAATGACATCTTTCAAGCAATACAAAGGTGAGGTTTTAGACGATGAAACGAAAAAACCATTGGTATTTGCCGCCCTTACAATTGAAGGTTCGAACATTAGCACCATCACGAATACAGAAGGGCAATTTGCCCTAAAAGTTCCTGAGGACATGTTAGATGCCAAGGTATTGGTTTCCTTTTTAGGGTATAAAAGTAGATCCATTCCATTAAATGAGTTCTCGGAAGAAAAAAATGAAATCAAACTCAAGATTTCTGTGACTGAATTGTCTGAAGTGAATTTAAGTATTCCTAAGAATGCCTATGTGCTGGTTCGCGAAACCTTAAAAAGAAAGGGGCAAAACTATTTTGATGATCCGACTTTGATGACGGCTTTCTATCGGGAGACCATTAAAAAGAGAAGAAAAAATGTATCGCTCTCAGAGGCTGTGGTCAATATCTACAAGACCTCATATTCCTCAGAAAGAAAAGATGCCGTCAAATTATATAAAGCACGTAAGAGTACGGATTATAGCAAATTGGATACGGTGGCCCTAAAACTTCAAGGTGGCCCCTTCAACGCTTTATTCGTAGATATTATGAAGTACCCCGAATATATTTTCACAGATGAGAGTTTGTCAAACTATACCTTCTCATATGACCGCTCTACACGTGTCAATGACCAACTCATTTATATTATCGATTTTGAGCAAAGACCAGATGTTCAAGAACAACTCTATCACGGCAAACTATACATTGATGCGGAAAATAAGATTTTGACCAGTGCCATCTTTTCTTTGAATATTACCGACAAAGAAGCGGCCTCCAAATTGTTCGTTCGAAGAAAACCTAGTAATGCACGTGTTTGGCCTACAGAAGTAGCTTATAGGGTAGATTATAGAGAAAAAAATGGTAAGTGGTATTATGGATATAGTAATGTGCTTATGGAGTTTAAAATCAATTGGGATAAAAAACTTTTTAACTCAGTT
>JARFRH010000021.1 GCA_029287355.1 Maribacter sp.
TCAAGCGGAAGGTAAAGGCTATATGACGGAAACTATAAACGCACTTTCCGATTGGGCCTTAAAGAAGCTCCAATTGAAAACCCTTCAAATCATTACGCATAAGAGCAATATCGGAAGTGTTCGTGTTGCAGAGAAATGCGGGTATATTTGGAAAGGTATTTTGAGTGCTGAACACACCCCTCCGGGAGAATTACCCCTTGACATGGAACTTTATGAATTAAATTATGAAGGATAAATTCTACGATTATATTCAAAATCTCCAAAATACAATTACCTCTAAACTAGAAGAAGTAGATGGTAGGGCAACGTTTCGAGAAGATATATGGAAACGGCCCGAAGGCGGTGGTGGACGCACACGTGTTATTGAAAACGGTAAGGTATTCGAAAAAGGGGGTGTCAATATATCTGGGGTACATGGCGAACTCCCCAAAAGCATGCAAACCTACTTCGGAGTAGAAAATGCTGATTTCTTCGCCTGTGGATTGAGTCTGGTGCTGCATCCAAAGAATCCCATGGTACCAACGGTTCATGCCAATTGGCGGTATTTTGAATTGTATGACAAAAAGGGGAATATAGTTGATCAATGGTTCGGTGGGGGACAAGATATGACCCCTTATTATCTTTTTGAAGAAGATGCTGTTCATTTCCATTCGGTTTGTAAAAAAGCCTGTGATGCGCATCATCCGGATTTTTATTCGAAATACAAGAAGCGTTGTGATGCGTACTTTTGGAATACCCATCGCCATGAAGCGAGGGGTATAGGCGGACTCTTTTTCGACTATTGCAAAGCAACGGATGAGATGCAAATGAAAGACTGGTATAACTTCGTAACTACCATTGGCGATAGCTTTCTGGAGTCGTATATACCAATCGTTACAAAACGTAATGACCTTGATTTTACTCCGCTTCAGCGCGATTGGCAAGAAATTAGAAGAGGGCGCTATGTCGAATTCAATCTCGTTCATGACAAAGGCACTTTATTCGGCCTAAAAACGAATGGAAGAATAGAAAGTATCTTGATGAGTCTTCCACCACATGTGCAATGGCGTTATGATCATCAGCCAGAAGAAGGTAGTGAAGAAGCCAAATTATTGGAGGTACTGAAGAAGCCCAGAGCATGGGTTTCCTAAAAAAACGGATATGGCCAAAAAAGGCAAGCAGAAAAATACAGTTAACAAAGCCAAGCACACGAAGCTTTTGACCCGCAAGAAAAACAAGCTCAAAAAAGAGGGAACCTTGCGAAAAGAGCGCCTAAAAGCGATTATCAAAAAAAGTCAACAAAACGACCCTACAGGCTAGTATATTCATGATAAAACGAACCCAATTCTTACTGGTATGCTATTGTGTTGCCCTAATATCCTGCAATTCCAAAAAATCAAAAAGCGATATCGAAATTGAATTCGCTCAAGACACACTAACTGTTGGCTATACGTACTGGTGGCCTGAATCGGGCCCTTTTATAGGTCAATGTGGCGACGAACTTTCTTTGGTATTTTCAGGTACGATAAGCAATCTGCAACAACCCAATGATGATGCCGGCCCATTGTACACCTCACAAAAAGGCACTATTGAAATTGACCGCGTTTATAAAATCAAAGACCTCGGTGAAAGCAACTATGCCAATCAAAAGTTCATTGTTACGGACTGCTTTCATGGGCTAGACCTTAATACCGGTGACAGCGTTTTGGTATTCTGCTACGACTTTGAAGAGGACTACACGGTGCCTGGCGGTAAATCGATTTTAAAAATCACGGACATGGATGACCCTTTGATAGCATCCATAAAGCGGTACATCGATACGGATCAAAATGCGGTACACCTAAAAAAAGACATCGGTATTTGGGCAAATGCAGGCCTAGGTCGTAAACTTCAAGAAGTGATTAAATGTGCTGAGGAAATGAATTCCGAGCTGCCCTTGAATTCTATTGATATTCAGTAACTTTATACTATAAACCATTCACATGTTTCCACTTAGAAGAAATAGAAGACTCCGACAAAATGATGCCATTCGTCATTTGGTGCGTGAAACCGTTTTGACCCCAAGTGATTTTCTTGTGCCCTTGTTCGTGGTGGAGGGAAAGGGCGTGAAGGAAGAAATTTCATCAATGCCCAATTACTTCAGATTGAGTTTGGATAATCTTGAGAAAGAGGTCAAAGAACTTTGGAATATGGGGCTTTGCGCCGTGCTGTTGTTCGTGAAAGTTCCAGACAACCTCAAGGATAATAAGGGTTCCGAAGCACTAAACCCAAACGGACTCATGCAATTGGCTATTAAACACGTAAAAAATGCTTGTCCGGAAATGTTGGTGATGACCGATGTGGCCTTAGACCCTTATTCTTCTTTCGGACATGATGGTATCGTTGAAAACGGACATATATTAAACGATGAGACTTCTGAAATTTTAGCGGAAATGAGCATCTTACATGCCCAAGCCGGAGCCGATTTCGTAGCTCCAAGTGATATGATGGATGGTCGTATATTGACAATTCGGGAAGCCTTAGAGGAAGAAGAATTGCACAACACCGGTATTATGAGCTACAGTGCAAAATATGCCAGTGCCTTTTATGGTCCATTTCGCGATGCTTTGGATTCTGCTCCCGTGGATATGAAAAACGTGCCGAAAGATAAAAAAACCTATCAGATGGATGCTGCGAACAGATTTGAAGCAATTACCGAAACCCAGGCGGATATTGATGAAGGGGCCGATATTGTCATGGTGAAGCCAGGGTTGGCCTATCTCGACATTCTTCGTGAAATAAGAAACGAAGTGGATGTGCCCGTAGCGGTTTATCAGGTCAGTGGTGAATATGCCATGTTGAAAGCCGCGGCCGAAAAAGGATGGTTAGATCATGATTCCGTTATGATGGAACAATTGATCGCCTTCAAGCGAGCTGGCGCGAATATTATTGCCAGTTATTTCGCAAAAGATGCGGTGCGTCTTATGGGCTAGTTTTAATCGGTCATCAAAGCCCGACGAACCCTTGGTTATATGAATAGATGCCACGTATTGCCCAGAATGACAATTGCACGATTAGTGAAAAAAAATCTTTCCCTTTTATTTTCTTTATTCCTTGGCCTTATACAGGCTCAGGAAAATACTTCTGTGAATTTAAATATGGGGATTGCTGACGAACTTTCATATGCATCCCCTGCAGCAGTGGGTCTTGATTCCGTTTATATATATACCAAAGTCGATTCTATAATGGCCTTGGGCATTCGTGAAGAAGCCTTCCCAGGAGCGCAGTTATTGGTTGCAAAACAGGGAAAAGTCATTTTCCATAAAGCCTATGGGTATCATACCTATGATAATATTCAACCCGTAACTTTAAATGATATCTATGATATGGCCTCTGTTACAAAGATAACTGCAGCGCTACCGGCACTAATGAAACTTCACGGAGCGGGAAAATTATCTCTTGATAAACCTTTTAGTGACTATTGGGGGCCATGGAAAAAGGTAGCTGATAAAACAGACCTCACTGTTCGGGAAATATTAGCCCATCAGGCTGGACTCGAACCTTATATTGTTTTTTTAAATGAGGTCACCAAAAAGAATGGAACCCTTAAAAGACGATGGGTTCATCATAAAGAGAATTCCAAGTACCGCAATCAAGCCTTTGAAAATTTGTACGTGAATGAGCGATTTAAAAAGAAAATCTATCGTGAAATTTCCAAGTCTAAAGTATCCAATGAAAAAAAGTACACCTACTCTGGGCTAACCTTTTTATTAGTTCCGCAAATCATAGAAAATCTGACAGGAATAGAATATTCCCAATATTTGAGGGGTCATTTCTATGACCCTTTGGGTAACAAGACTATGGGATTCAAACCGAAGAACAAAAGCTTTTCAAATGCCATAGTGCCTACGGAAATCGACACCTTTTTCCGGAATACCTTGACCAAAGATTGGGTGCACGATGAAAATGCTGCGCTCATGGGCGGTATTTCCGGTAATGCCGGATTGTTCGCTACAGCGGAAGATTTAGCGAGACTCATGCAGCTCTATATGAATTATGGTACCTACGGCGGTAAGCGTTATTTAGAAGAAGAGACCGTAAAAGAATTCATCAAAGTACAATATCCCGACAACGACAACCGAAGGGGATTAGGTTTCGACAAACCGCTGTTAGGTAATGATACGTTACCCCTTAAAGAGGCTTATCCGGCTCCACAAGCGAGTGCTGAAAGCTTCGGACATTCCGGTTTCACAGGAACTTTCGTCTGGGCCGATCCAAAAGACCAATTGGTATTTATTTTTCTTTCCAATCGCGTTTACCCCTCTCGAGCTCATCGTAATCTGTATGACCTGAACATCAGAACTACACTTCATTCCGTATTCTACAAGGCTCAGAAGGCCACCCCTAATTAGTATTTTTCTTAGTACATTCGTGTCATCAAACAGACTGCATGGGCCTTCTTATTTTTTATGCTGTAATATCTATCTTCATCTCTTTCTTGTGCTCGATTTTAGAAGCGGTGCTACTCAGCGTCACACCCACTTTTGTCAATATCAAGAAAAAAGAAGGAAAATCATATGCCGGGACTTTAGAAGAGCTCAAGAAAGATGTCGACAAACCCCTGATTGCCATCTTAACGCTCAATACAATAGCACATACTGTTGGTGCGATTTTGGTAGGTGTTCAGGCGAAAGTGGCGTATGCCGAACTATATGGTCGTACCACGCATTCGTTGTTTGGCATAGAATTCACTGAAGATTTAATGGTAGGTGTAGTGTCTACGATCATGACCATCTTAATATTGGTCGCCTCAGAGATCATTCCGAAAACCGTTGGTGCTACCTATTGGAGACAATTGGCAAATTTTACGGCCAAAACACTAAAGGGAATGGTCGTTGTTTTAAAATGGACAGGTCTTCTCTGGGTGCTACAACTGTTCACCAAATTGGTCGGAGGAAAAGGACATCATGGCAGTGTACTTAGTAAGGACGATTTTAGTGCCATGGCGGATATTGCCCACGAGGAAGGCGTTTTTGAACAATCGGAATCAACGATTATCAAAAACCTCCTTCGTTTTGATGAAGTTTTAGTAAAAGATATCATGACGCCCAGAGCGGTTATGAAAATTGCCTCCCCAGAGCGGACCATTCAAGACTTCTTTAATGAAAATTCAAAGATGCGGTTTTCCCGTATTCCTATTCATGGAGAGAAAGTGGATCATATTACCGGTTTTGTGCTCAAGGATAACATATTGGAGGAGCTGGTTAATCACAACGGTGAAGCTCCTTTGTCCGAAATCAAACGCGACATTTTAGTCACGGAACGAGATACACCTATTCCGAAACTCTTCGATACCCTGATAAGCAAACGAGAACATATTGCCTTGGTTGTTGATGAATATGGCTCTGTAAGCGGCTTGGTAAGCCTAGAAGATATAATCGAAACATTGCTCGGCCTTGAAATCATGGATGAAAGCGATAACGTTGCGGACCTTCAAGAATTGGCCCGTAAAACTTGGCAGAATAGAGCGGAGCGAATAGGCATTATCGACAAAGAAGAACAAACCGAATGATGGAGAGCGCTTTTATATCAACCCCGATCGGCGTAGCCAAACTTGAAGGTGACGAGAATGGACTACAAGCGATAACCGTTCTTGATACCGATGAGGAATTAACAAAAGTCATTCCTGAAGTTTTAGAGGATGGTGTGTATCAATTAAAGGAATATTTCGAGGGACAACGGGAAAATTTCACACTTGATCTAAACCCTCAAGGTACCGATTTTCAAAAACGTGTTTGGGAAGCCTTATTGCATATTCCCTTCGGAAAACGAACTTCCTACTTAGAACTTTCAAAAACCTTGGGTGATGTCAAAGCCATTAGAGCTGTTGCGGCAGCCAACGGCAAAAATCCTTTGTGGATCGTAATTCCCTGTCATCGCGTTATAGGCAGCGATGGTTCATTGACCGGTTATGCTGGAGGCTTGCATCGAAAAAAATGGCTGTTGGAGCATGAGTCTCCTGTGAAGCAACAAAGCCTGTTTTGATGGGCGATTCTATTTGAATTTCAGCTATTCTTGAGTCAAAAAATATGTAGGCACAAAAGGCAATTCGATATGCTTGATCAATTCCCCTTCAAAGGAAACAATAAGCATGCCCCCATTAAGGGTGTTTGAATCATTCGAATTTACATAACCTGCTCGATACGACACACTTTTCTCATCAATACCTGGAGAAATCATTTGGATGCTTTTTCCCTTGTCACCTTCAACTTCATTTACGATACGCTCCATATCAAATAGCGTTTCGGTATTCGTACTAAAATCAAAAGAGGCCGGTCTAAATCGTACCGCAGCTGGCTGAACATACAAACTGTAATAAAAGAGCTTTTGCCTTATTAGGCGTGCTGTTTAGTAAGAACTGCCCAAACCGAGTTCTTGCCTAAGATATGATTGAACTTCCGTATTGTTTAAGGAGTTATATTGATATACTATTTCTAAATCTTCGCCAATCAAAATGACGTCAATATTGGCTTTACTTGAAGTAAGCGTTTCAACCCCGCAGTCTTTTGAACAAGAAAGAAGTACGAAAATTAAAAGAACAGATATGCCGTGAACACCCATTTTTATGGCGCTTTTTTCTTAAAAATAAGCATTCCCAATTCTGAAATTAGGGGTTCGTCGTAACAAATAGCAGATGGAAGATTTTGCGTTAATCACAAGTGATGTCACTTAATTCAGAGCTGGAAGTAGCTTCCTCCTGTGAGAGTGCTTCATTGAAAAGAACGAATTTGTCGATTCCATGGCCCGAAGATCTCGCCGAAACTTCCATTAAATAGGTTCCTGGTTCCTCAAAAACAACAAAAACCTCATGGCCATTATTGTCGTAGGTCAGCGACTGCCATTTAAAATCCAAATCATTACCACTTCGATAAATCTTAAACCAGCCATCTTTTGAAGCGCCCTCTGGATTTGGAGTTTTTCCCGAATCTTTAGGGTACACTACACTATTGCCATTTTTAGCATAAAAATTGCCGGCATCGGCAAAACGCAACCATGTATCGTTATGATCGGTTCCATTAGTTCCTGTTTTCACTGCTGATTTCCACACAAATCGGTACGTGCCACTATTCGTTATCTTAATCTTAAATGTTGCAATGCCAATTCCCGGTTGGTGAAGTTGTTGTGCGCCCTCCCATATCATATAACCTTCTCCTGAAAAACCAGTTCCGTCGTTTTTCATGGTCCAATCATCCGAAAATTCGGCTTTTTCAAATTCTATACCAACCAAGCCATCCTTTTCGTTGAACACAAAGTCTATTGGATCGGTGCATGACGATGGCTCCTCTTCCGCTGACGAAAGTTCCTCTTCCGCTGACGAGGACTCTTCTTCAGGCACCGTGTCATCATCATCTACCATTTCGGTATCCTGATCGTCGAGAAGTGAATCATCTTTACTGCAAGAGTACATGGTTGGAATCAAAAAAGATAGCAGTAATACAAATAAGATAGAAGTAGGCTTTTTCTGTGTTTTTAAAGTTTTCATATGGTTCTAAAATATAGGGGATTGTACTATGAACGAGAAGGTTAACGCAATTATTGGTTCAAAAATGACAATTTCGACGAACTACCAATTCTTGCATTGATTTTGTAGGAAATTAGCTTGAATACTGAAATCGACACTTCTATTTTCTTATATTTAAAAGTGTAAATACAGACCATGCTAAATAAAATAGCCCTAGACCATATATTATTCTTGGATATTGAAACCGTACCTGAAAATGAGAGCTTTGAAGCGCTAGATGGCGCAAAAAAAGAGCTGTGGGACCAAAAATCAAAATACCAACGTAAAGATGAATTTACGGCCGAGGAATTTTATGAACGTGCTGGTATATGGGCAGAATTTGGCAAGATAATCTGTATTTCTGTTGGCTACTTCCATTTCAAAGGAGCGGTTCGAAGCTTTCGAATAACCTCCTTTCATGGCGATGAAGTCAAGCTTCTAGAGGATTTCAAAAACCTCTTATTTACCCATTTTAGTTCGGCAAAACATCTTCTCTGTGGTCACAATGCCAAGGAATTCGATTTTCCTTATATAGCCAGGCGAATGATTATTCACGGCATTGAATTGCCCTATAAACTGAATCTTTTTGGTAAAAAACCTTGGGAAATACCACATTTAGACACCATGGAACTATGGAAGTTCGGCGATTTCAAGCATTACACCTCCTTAAAACTTATGGCCCATGTGCTTGGTATTCCTTCCCCCAAAGGGGATATCGATGGGAGTATGGTGAGGGATGTATACTATAAGGATGGAAATATAGATCGTATTATTAAGTACTGTGAAAAGGATGTTATTACAGTGGCACAAGTATTTTTACGACTGCGAAACGAGGAGTTATTAACCGAAGACCAAATCATTCATATTTAGAATTATTCTTCCAACCAGCTTTTGAGGTATGTTTCGCATAGAAAACTTTTGAATCACGCTATCTAGTAAAGGGGTCTTGTATATACATGTATTGTGTATATAAATCTTAGTTGTACTAACTTAGATTATATAAAAGATATAGTTAATAACTATATCCAATTATTGGCAAACATTATGCAATTTATTTTACCTGTACAGTAATAACATCAAATAAGTAGGGTATGGCTACTTTCAGGTGTTAAAATTAAAAATATTGCAATGAATAAAAATATAAGAAAGTTATTAATGATTTGTGCAGCTTCGCCTTTATTAATGGCTGCTCTTTGTGAAAAAACAGAAGACCTGGCTCCCTTAGTTTATAATGAAACCAAAGTAACCCTTTCAGAGGGACCAAACTTTTCAATTAATGATACACTTTGGATTTCAGGAGAGGTATCTTCAATGATTTTCGATGAGGTATCACAAGACTCAATTATAAATTCTAACGAAACAATAAGGGATATCATAAGTGTAATGCGTTTGAAAATTGCAAATAGAACCAGTAATACGATTGAGGCCATAAATGAATTTGACTTGGTTACTCGTGCAGGAAGTATTGATTTTCTTGGGGCTTGTCCAGAATCAGAATTAATAGCTAAGGCTCCACTAACAGAAAATGGACAAGCTTATAGATATGAGATAGGACTTGTACCGAAAAATTCAGGCGACTTCGTGTTAAGCTGGTTGGAACCTGTTGACCTTAAAAATAGTGTTCTAAACACACAAATATTAGAGAAATATCCTGTCAACGGTGATAAAAATAATCTTGGTTTGACAAAATGCGGAATTACTTCAACTATTTTAAATATAAGTGAATCAAAAGATGAATTCTTTTTTTCTGTTTATTAAACAGAAAAAAAGAATTGTAACACGACCTTAAATAAGATTCCAACACCCTTAATTATACAGATACAACACGGTACGCAGAACTTTCTATTACAAACCCAATGATAACATAAGCAGTACGAAGAATTTTACTCAGCCGGCAAAAAAACGATTTGCCAACACCACCTATAAACAATACGGGCTTCGGGCTTAATCGCAGGGTTTGCGTATTTTTATGAAGACCGCAAAATCTTATGGATTTTGCTCTGGTCAGAAAAAAATAAATCAAAACAATAAGATTTCGCTGTGTGTGGCGGAAAGCAAACACTAGTTTGCTCCCGTACTGTTCATAGCTAAACCTTTAGCCCTCATTAAGACCAAACATTAAACCATGATCAAATTCTTTAGAAAAATACGTTACGACCTTATGGAAAAGAATAAAACAGGTAAGTACCTCAAATATGCCCTTGGTGAAATAGTACTTGTGGTTATAGGTATTTTGATTGCACTTCAGCTCAATACATTGCAAGTGGAAAAAAAGGATCGGAAAATAGAAAAGGTCCTTTTAAAGAATGTGAAAAAAGACCTGGAGAGTGACATTCAGGAATTTAAAAACGTGAAAAAATTCAAAACATCACAAAATGAAGCTAGTGTTAGACTTCTGGAATACTTAATTGATACTTCAAAACCTCTTGAAGACACTATACATTTTATCAATGATTTTCAACTAATAGCATACTTCATAGTACCAAGCTCTAACAGGACTTCATTTGATATAGCCACCAGTACGGGTTATTTGAACAATATTACTAGTGATAGTTTGGTCAATGAATTATCAAATTATTTCAATAACATCGGACTTGAACAGCACGTCACCGAAACCAAGAGGTTTATCAACGCTTATTATGACAATAACCTCATGCAAAAATATAATATGTTTTCCAGACATGTAATAGCACTTGACGGCCAGGGAGGGGAATATGCTCTGGAAAGATACAGTAACGACAACCGACCTATTTTGCAACCACAAGATATTAGAGGTGATATCAGTCTTGAGAACTATTTAAATGCCCTGTCCATTAGACTAAAAATAGGCATTAAAGGACTTGAAAATGAAGAAAAATGGGCTAATGGACTTATCCGAAAAATTGAAAACCAGCTCAATTTAAAAGAATAATTGATAACAAACACATTTTAACTGAAATAGAGGAAGAAAATATGTCGTAATTTAATAATATAACCAAAGACTAACAAGGTGTATATTGCATACAGTTTTTTCACCTATATTATTAGTAATCATTCGCTTACGAAGCTTGTGAAAATTTGAACACTTTTACTTCGGCAAACAGAAAACCGTACGACAACATACACGCAACGTTACCACACATTTAAAAAAATGATGCGATTAAAACTAATAACAATATTCATCTTGATGATTTGTGTAAAAAGTTTTGCACAAAGAAGTGGAGAACTATATAATACAATTTCAGAACTTGACAGTGTTTTTTTTAAAGCACTAAATGACTGTGACCTCAAAAAGTATGAATCTTTTATAGCCTTTGATTATGAATTTTATCACGATAAACAGGGCTTAACTATTTCCAAAGGAAATGAAATGAAATCAATGAACTTGTTTTGCGGAGAACAGCGGGAAAGACAGAAAATAAAAAGAGTACTCATAAATCAGAGTCTTGAAGTATACCCCATAACTAATTACGGAGCCATTGAAAATGGAGAACATACTTTTCATCTCGTAATAGATGATAGCATAAGTAAACCAATATCAAAAGCTAAATTCACAAGTATATGGAGATTTGACAATAATGAATGGAAACTCGCAAGAACAATAAGTTATAACCATATTCCATACGGAAAAATTCAGCTTGATGATGAAACTCTGAGATTATACGAAGGAAATTATCAAGCCTTTGATAGAATGGTCAGCATAAAAAGAGAAGGCAAAACTCTTACAATGACGGACTTGGTGGACAAAAAAGAAGTATGGAGTGCTGTAATGCTTGCAGAAAATGAGAATACATTCTATTTGAACCAGAATAATATTCAAATCAAGTTTAAAAAAAATAAAGGAAAAATTAAAAAATTAGTCGTTTATGAAAATGGGAAATCAATAGAAGAAGCTATAAAAGAAGAATAAAAAACGTGTGGTAACAAAGAACTGAGGTAAAAAACAAACAAATTCTTTCTTAATTTGAGACATTATTATTTTAGGCTCATAGATTCAATAACTTGATTCTTTGAGCTTTTTTTATTCTATTTACACTCTAGTTATCTAGGCAATATGGAAACG
>JARFRH010000060.1 GCA_029287355.1 Maribacter sp.
CCCCCCCCCCCCCCACCGCGAACTACACACAGCACTAGTCGTCGGCAGCGTCAGATGTGTATAAGAGACAGTTATATAGCTTTAAAATTTGTATCCTACGATTCTACAAGAGCTAAACAATTATCGTAGAAGTTGTTATCGATTTCGTTTTTTACTTTCCTCTTCGCTCTTGAATATTTGTTAAAAAGGGCTGCAAAAATACATATTTTATACCAGTATCCCAACTCTTTTACCTAAATGCGGTTTCCATATTTACTATTTCCTTGATTTTCCCTGAGAATACATCAATAATTACTATATTGAAACCCTAAATATTAACTAACAAATACATTAACTTATGAGTGTTAAAGCAAAGTATCAAGGTGTTTTGAACCTTGGTGAGCAATTAGGAATTAAAGATGGAAACGTAACCGAAGAAGGCGGAGTTCTTAAGATAAAAGGTATGGCAAATACGCCTTACGAAAAAGATTTACTTTGGGATAAAATCAAACAAATAGGTGGTGAGGGTGCTTCCGATATTAAAGCGAACATTACAGTTGCCGATGAATCGGTTTATCACAGACATACTGTGGCAGGAGGTGAATCATTGAGTAAAATTGCCAAGCACTATTATGGTGATGCCATGAAATACAACAAGATCTTTGAGGCGAATACCGATATCTTGAAAAATCCAGATGTAATTCATCCTGATCAGGTTTTGCTAATTCCGAATATCTAAAACCTTAGACCTTTGATAAATAAAAAATGCCGTTGTAAAGAACAACGGCATTTTTTATGAATAATTTCTTGGTGAACGTCATTGCCCCTTCTCGATTACCCGTAGCGCGTAATTATACATTCGCTCGAATTGTTCTTCAAGTCCCATATCGCTATTATCGAAAGGGATTGCATCTTCGGATAGCCGAAGTGGGGAAAATTCACGATTGGAATCTATGTCATCACGATGCTGCACATTTTTCAGCACATCTTCGTAATCGACCTCTTCTCCCTTGTCCAAAAGTTCTTTGTAACGTCGATAAGCTCTTTTCTCAGGTGAGGCTGTCATAAATATCTTGAGCTCTGCATCGGGAAAAACAACCGTTCCGATATCTCGCCCATCCATTACAATACCCTTATCAACGCCCATTTTTTTCTGAATATTGACCAACATATGACGAACATGTTCAATCTCTGCGATTCTACTCACATGTTTTGAAACTTCCAATGAACGAATTTCCTTCTCTACATTTTCCTCGTTCATATACATTTCAGAATACCCAAGGTCTTTATTGTACTTAAATACAAGTTTGATTTTAGGCAACAGTTTTATGAGCGCTTGAATATTTTCATGATCCTTGCCTATAAAACCATTTCGCATCGCAAAGAGGGTTACCGCTCGATACATGGCCCCAGAATCAACATACACATACCCTAAAGCTTTTGCCAACTGTTTGGCGATGGTACTTTTTCCGGTTGAGGAGTACCCGTCTATGGCGATGGTGATTTTTTCCATAAAGTAAAAGTAGTCAGAAATAATTCGCGACGAAATTTATCCTGCGTGATATCTAGAGGCTCGAATGGACAGCGCTATCTAGAATTAAAGTTTCTTAGGGTTTTTTACCTTTTGGTCGGTTACCGCTATATCGATTACTTCATGCATGTCGGTTACATAATGAAAAGTCAAGCCTTTCAAATAGTCTTTCTTGATTTCAAGAATGTCTTTTTCATTATCCTTACAGAGGATGATTTCTTTGATCCGTGCTCGTTTGGCCGCCAATATTTTTTCTTTAATGCCGCCAACGGGAAGTACTTTTCCCCTTAAGGTTATCTCACCGGTCATCGCCAAACTTTTCTTGACTTTTCTTTGTGTAAATAAGGACACCAATGAGGTTAACATCGTAATACCGGCACTAGGTCCATCTTTAGGTGTTGCACCTTCATGCACATGAATATGTACATTGTATTTTTCAAACACTGCTGAATCGATTCCAAATAGATCTGCATTAGATTTAATGTATTCCATGGCAATCGTGGATGATTCCTTCATCACCTTTCCAAGGTTCCCTGTGATATTGAGTGTCCCTTTTCCTTTTGAAAGAATTGATTCAATAAAGAGGATATCGCCTCCTACGCTAGTCCAGGCCAAGCCTGTCACCACACCCGCAATATCATTATTCTCATATTTATCGCGCTCCATTCTAGCTGGCCCTAAAACCTTTTCCACGTCAGCATTACTTACCTTGATGTCATATTCCTCCTCCGTTGCAATTGATTTCGCAGCGTAACGCACCATTTTGGCAATTTGTTTTTCAAGAGAACGCACGCCTGATTCCCTAGTATATCCCTCAACAATTTTTTCAAGTTGTGGCTTTCCTATTTTCAGATGTTTTGTATTCAAACCATGCTCTTCCAATTGCTTAGGAAGGAGGTGTCTTTTGGCGATTTCCACTTTTTCCTCTATAGTATAACCCGACACATTGATGATTTCCATCCGATCTCGTAAAGCGGGTTGTATGGGAGAAAGGTTATTCGCGGTAGCTATGAACATGACTTTAGACAAATCATAGCCCATTTCTAAAAAGTTGTCATGGAACTCACTATTTTGCTCAGGGTCTAAAACCTCTAGCATGGCCGATGAAGGGTCACCTTGATGACTATTGGACAATTTGTCGATCTCGTCCAAAATAAACACCGGATTCGAAGTCCCGGCCTTTTTCAAACTCTGAATGATCCTACCTGGCATTGCACCAATATAGGTCTTTCTATGCCCTCGAATTTCAGCTTCATCTCGCAGGCCACCCAATGATATACGCACGTATTCCCTTCCAAGAGCTTCCGCTACAGATTTTCCTAAAGAGGTCTTACCAGTACCTGGAGGTCCATATAAACAAAGAATCGGTGATTTCATATCATTCCTCAGTTTAAGCACTGCCAGATATTCTATGATACGCCGTTTAACATCCTCTAGACCATAATGATCACGATCGAGTATACGCTGGGCACGTTTCAAATCGAATTTATCCTTGGAAAAATCATTCCATGGCAAATCCAAAAAGAGATCCAGATAATTTCTTTGAATGGAATACTCCGCAACCTGTGGATTCATCCGTTGCATCTTAGCAAGCTCTCTATCGAAATGCTCTTCAACGTTTTGGTCCCACTTTTTCTTTTTAGCCCTGGCACGCATTTCATGCAATTCCTCATCATAAGAAACCCCGCCCAGTTCTTCTTGAATGGTTTTCATTTGCTGATGCAGGAAATATTCACGCTGCTGCTGATCCATATCACTGCGGACTTTGGACTGAATGTCATTTTTAAGTTCCAATTTCTGAAGCTCGACATTCATGTATTTCAATGTCGCCAACGCGCGTTCTTGCAAATTTCCAATCTCTAAAAGCTCTTGTTTGTCCTTAACATCAAGATTGAGGTTGGAGGAAACAAAGTTAATCAAGAACGAATTACTCTGAATATTCTTAATCGCAAATGAGGCCTCACTCGGAATGTTCTGATTATCTCTAATGATCTGAAGTGCCAGTTCTTTAATTGAATCGATAATGGCCAGAAACTCTTTGTCTTTAGCTATTGGCCGCTCCTCTTTGGTTTCTCTAACGGTTGCAGTAATATACGGGTCCTTAGTAAGCACCTCCGCGATTTCAAAGCGCTTTTTACCTTGAATGATTACCGTTGTGTTTCCATCGGGCATTTGTAAAACACGCAAGATACGCGCAACCGTACCCACGGTATTGATATCTTTTACATCGGGGTTCTCAACACTCTCATCTTTTTGCGAAACTACCCCAATGACCTTAGAGCCATTATTGGCATCTTTAATTAGGTTTATCGATTTATCACGGCCTGCGGTAATGGGAATTACAACCCCTGGAAATAAAACCGTATTGCGCAAAGGTAAAATGGGCAAGGTTTCTGGTAAGCTTTCGCTATTCATTTCTTCCTCATCTTCAGGTGTCAATAAGGGTATTAACTCCGCATCCTCTTCTATAGAGTGCAAAGAAATATTGTCAAAATTGGTAAACTTGGAATTTCCCATGTATCTATTTACGACATTCTGTCATTACAATGACTAGGAATGTTATTTTATATTAAGTTTTTTAACTGCCGAAAGCCTTACTATCATTACTTTACCATATAAATGGTCTTTCCGGCCATCTCATAAAGACAATTGTTATGCCATTCGCGAACAAATTCAAAAAACTCCCTCCAAAACAGCATGAAGTATTCTCGAATAGGGTGCAATTCCATTTTTTTCAACACAAACTGTAACAATCTGTATCTTGCTTTATCTCTATACTAAACCATTCATTTTTTGAGCCACAAAAAAGAAAATACTGACGTTTTAGTTCAATTGTGTTTGCAAGGAAAACAAAGTGCGCAATTGGAAGTTTACAACCGCTATTATAAGGCCATGTACAATACATCGCTACGAATAGTAAAGGATAGTGCGGAAGCCGAGGATGTGATGCAAGAATCGTTTTTAAACGCGTTTACGAAACTGCACACATTTAAAGGAGAGGTGACTTTCGGGTCTTGGCTCAAACGCATTGTGATAAACAACAGTATATATCATTACAGAAAACAGCTGAAGAAAAACGAAGTTGATCTGGATGATGTAATCTATAAGGTCGAAGATAATGACGGAGTTGTTTCAGATCATGTGTTAACCGAACTGAAGGCTCAAAAAGTGATGGAAACCATGAATTTGTTAAAAGACAATTACAGAATTTCTTTGACCTTACATTTAATTGAAGGATATGATTATGAAGAAATAAGTCAAATAATGAATATCAGTAATGCCAACTGTAGAACCATGATAAGCAGGGCAAAAGAAAGTTTGAGAAATAAATTAACAATCCCCTACTAATGGAAAAGGAATATTTAGAAAATCTGTTTGATAAACCCCAAGGTAATTTCGACATCGAAGAGCCCCAGGAAGGACATGAACAACGATTCTTAGAAAAACTCAAGGCAATACAGGGTGTCGTCTCCATTGAACGAAAAAAGAAATCTTGGTGGAAGACCTTGTCCATAGCTGCATCAGTCGCTATACTATGCACAGTAGGTATCGGTTTATTTAATTCAGCGCCCACTCGTGATGAACAGGTAGCCAAAATATCACCTGAAGTATCGCAGTCACAGTTTTACTTTGCCAGCCTAATTGAAGAGCAGGTAAGGGAACTCGAGAACGAAAGTACTCCGGAAACACAAAAAATCATCGATGACACCATGGTGCAATTGCAAAGACTCGAAACCGACTATATAAAGTTGGAACAAGATCTTTTGAACGGAGGAAACAGCAAATTGTTACTTAGTGCGATGATAACGAATTTCCAGACGCGAATAGATCTTTTAGAAGATGTACTAAACCAAATTTCTACAATAAAAATATTAAAAAATCAAAATGATGCGAACTATACTATTTAAATATGTAATGGTACTGTTTTTAACAGTTCCCCTAATGCTTTCAGCGGGCAATGGCAAGTTGAAAGGCAAATACACAAAAGAAAAAACCATTAAAAAAGAATTTGATGTCAACTCAGATGCATTGCTCAAAGTGAGGAATAGCTACGGAAACCTCAATCTCACATCTTGGGAAGGAAACAAGATTATGATCGAAGTCCATATCAAAACCAATGGAAATAACGAGGATAAAGTGCAGAAAAAATTGAATGAGATTACGGTCGATTTCGAAGCTAGCAGCAGCGTGGTATCGGCAAAAACCATATTCAACAAATCTAAAACCAACTGGGGTTGGGGTAAGAACAATAATGTCAATATGCAAATCAATTACACGATTAAACTGCCTGTAAAAAATAGTGTTCATCTGTACAATGACTACGGCAATATAATTCTAGACCGCATAGATGGGCATGCAAAAATCAATTGTGATTATGGCCGTTTGGAAATCGGGGAATTGAGAGGAAGAAACAATCAATTGAACTTTGATTATACTTCAAAATCTACCATTGATTTTATAAATAGTGGCACTATCACTGCTGACTATTCAGGATTTACTATAGGAAAAGCAGGTGATTTGACCATCAAAGCGGATTATACCAATTCTACCATTGAACAAATGGGCAATCTTGATTATAATACTGATTACGGCAGACTAGAAGTCGGCGAAGCGGATAATGTGCAAGGCACAGGAGATTATATTGGCGTAAAACTGGGAACGTTGCATGGAAATGTTGATATTACAGCTGATTACGGTTCTTTAAAAATTGGTGAAATGGCAGCGGATGCCGGTAATCTTCAAATAGATAGTGATTATACCGGAATTAAAATAGGATACGACCCGCAATATCACTTCAATTTCGAAATAAAGACTTCTTATGGCGGAGTTAGCGGTAAGGATGATTTTCAAATGAGCGTGAGTGAAGTCAAGAATTCCAGTAAATACTATAAAGGACATTATGGATCTGCTTCCAGCGGAAACTCGGTAAATATCTCTAGTGAATACGGAGGTATTACATTTACAAAAAATTAGGATACATTAGATATCAGTATAAATTAATAAGCAACAGATTTCCGCCCCTGCCTACCGGCAGGCAGGTTAGCGGGAATGACATTAAACCGATTCGATCATGAAAAAAATCATCACTTTAAGTTTAGTAGTAGTATTCACGGTTTCCTGTTCCGCGCAATGGGGTAAAAAAATAAAGGGAAACGGCAATACGGTGACCATAGATCGCAGTGTTGGCGATTATGATGCCATTGCATTATCAGGTTGGTTCGATGTAGATTTGGTAGATGGCAAAGAAGGAGAAATTACCTTAGAAGGGGAATCAAACCTATTAGCGTATATCAAAACCGAGGTAAAGGATGGAAAATTGGTCATCAAGGTTGAGAAAGGTGTTAACCTCAAACCATCTTCATGGGATGATGGTATCCGAATCACGGTACCTATAGAAACCATAAGTGCTTTGGCACTCTCAGGATCTGGGGATATCGTTGGTAAAAAAATCATCAAAACGGATAAATTCAAAACATCCATGTCAGGCTCAGGGGATATTACGATTTCCGTTCAGGCCAATTCGGTTGATGCATCAATGTCAGGCTCAGGGGATATTACCTTGAGTGGCAGCACGAATGATTTTGAAGCCACTATATCAGGTAGCGGTGATATCAAGGCTTATGACCTTGAAGCCGACAATGTAGATGCCACGGTTTCAGGTTCTGCCGATATAAAAGTCACTGCAAATAAATTGCTCAAGGCAAGGGTTTCGGGTTCAGGAGATATTAGTTATAGAGGCAATCCTGATAAAGTCGACACCAAGGCGTCTGGCTCAGGGGATATTTCTAAAGGATAAGCAGTACATTCAAATCAAAAAACGAACAACGCTTCAAAAAGCCTCTGGTTACTCAGGGGCTTTTTATTTTCTAGGCACTCGTAATAACAATAGGATACCTCCTAGAAAGAAAACGAACAAAAAAAGAATAGCGTAGCGCATGGTGCTGACCTGATCGACTATCGCGAAAATGACCATTCCGATAACGATACCAATTTTCTCTGCAACATCATAAAAACTGAAATAAGACGTGGTGTCCTCGGTTTCCGGCAAAAATTTTGAGTATGTTGATCGCGCCAATGCTTGTACCCCACCCATGACCAAGCCTACCAGGCCTGCTGCAATGTAGAATTGCATGGGAGTCACCATAAAATAGGCATAAAAACAAAGGCACATCCAAATGGTATTTACTACGATTAGGGTTTTGATATTACCAAATTTATCGGAAGCCCTCGAGGTTAAAACCGCGCCCAAAATTGCCACCAATTGAATGATAAGAATACTGATAATGAGACCCAAGGTTTTTTCGGCATTGTCTGCCCATTGAATTTCTTTTTCACCAAAATAAACCGCCACGAGCATAATGGTCTGTACCGCCATACTGAACACGAAAAACGCCCATAGATATCTTCTTAATCTCAAATCACCGTTCAGTTGAAGCCACACCTGTTGTAGTTCCTTAAAACCATTGAGAACTATATTCTTGGTAACTTTATGCCCAGTAGAAACACCTTTTGGCAATACGGCAAATGTATATTGGCTAAAAAGAATCCACCATAGGCCAACAGTGATAAAGGAAACCTTCATCGCTTCCACTTTTGCCAGGTCATGTGCTTCTTCGGTTATACCAATATCAAAGCCAAAAAACTCAGGGAACATGACCATAAGCAAGTTCAAAACCAAAAGGAGAACGCTGCCCAAATAGCCCATGGAAAAACCTTTGGCACTGACTCGGTCTTGTTGTTCTTCAAAAGCAATGTCGGGTAAATACGAATTATAAAAGACCAAGCTACCCCAATATCCTATTAATCCCATAAAATAGAAAAGTAGGCTTAAGTGAATGTATTCTAAACTAAACCAATATAACCCGATACACCCCAAACTACCCACATAGCAAAAGAACTTCATGAAATTCTTTTTATTGCCGACGTAGTCAGCAATTCCGGAGAGAATCGGAGACATTAAAGCAACAATCAAAAAGGTAAATGCGGTAACCGATGAAATCAATACCGTTTGTTTCATCTCCACCCCGAAAGCGAAGACCGGTTCATCACTTGATACGAACAATGTGGAATAGAAAATCGGAAATATAGACGAAGCAATGGTTAAGGTATATACCGAATTGGCCCAGTCATAGAAAGCCCACGCATTGAGCAATTTTTTACTTCCTTTGATTGGCGGGGTTTTGGTCATAGAGTTTGGTTTGGACATAAAAAAACCGTCTACCCGATGGCAAACGGTCTTCAATATACGATTATTGTCAGTATCTAGTCAAAGCTAGTCACTCCGAACTTTTTGGCTTCTTCTCTTGCCAATGGGGCCCAAGCCGTTAGGTTTTGGATACGCGTATCATTCGCGGGGTGCGTACTCATAAATTCAGGTGGCGCTTGACCTCCACTGTTCGCTTTCATTCGTTTCCAAAGTTCCGCAGCTTCCGTAGGGTCATATCCTGCTATAGCCATAATTTGTAGGCCAATACGGTCGGCCTCGGTTTCATGGCCTCTACTAAAGGGCAGCATAATGCCTAAGGTGGATCCCAAACCATAGGCCTGATTGAACATATTCCGCTTGCGTTCATCTTGAATAGCGATATTGCCGGCAACTGCACCTAATTGTTGTAAGGTACCTGCACTCATTCGTTGTGCCCCATGATCGGCCAAAGCATGTGCTACCTCATGACCCATTACGACAGCTACACCCCTTTCAGTTTGTGTTATGGGTAAAATTCCGGTATAAAAAACAATTTTACCGCCTGGCATACACCAAGCGTTGACCGTCTCATCTTTGACCAAATTGTACTCCCATTTATAATCATTCAAATATCCCTGGTATCCATTGGCGTTCAACCATTTTTCAGCGGCTGTAGAAATACGTTGGCCAACTTTGATTATCATGCGTGATTCAGCCGTATTTTCTATTACTGAATTTTCAGTAAGAAATTGATCATACTGTGCAAAGGCCATCGGGAAAATCTGCTTATTCCCGTAAAAGTTCAACATTTTTTTTCCTGTAAAAGGATTTACCTTACAAGCGGTCACACCCAGAAATATGGCTATGATTAATACTACTTTTTTCATTCTATGATAGTGTTTAGTTCGATGTAAAATACAAAAAATATTATTTTCCCGTGATGTGCAAAGTGGTAAAGTCTTTACTCACCTCAATGGAATCATTTCCGTTTCGTTTTACATCCTTTAAATTCACTTTTTCATTATCAATCACTATGCCATCTATTTCGAAAGGCAATCCGTGCAGCTTGAATTCAAAGGTTTTATATTGTGTAATAAAAGTGCCGTCTTTGTACTGTTGTATAGTCAATTGCTTAGGTTTTCCGACCAACTTGAAATTGCGTAAACTAAATCTTCCTTTGGTATAGTCATAACCGTCTTGACCATCTTCATACACTGTAGAATTTTCAACTCCTTCCCTATAATAGACATCTAGAATTAGTTGTTCGATTTCCTTTTCACCAACATACTGTTGAACAGGGTATTTAGGGATTATCGCTCCCTCTTTAATAAAAAATGGGATTTTATCAATATCGGCTGCCACCCATTTTTCCTTACCACCTTCAACCACTTCTTCTGTCCAGAAATTATACCATTTACCTCTTGGAATGTACATTCTTCTTCCTTGAGCGTTGGGCTCCTGAATTGGGCACACGAGAATATGGTCTCCAAAAATGAATTCATCGGTTCTAAAATGCGTTTGCGGGTCCTCTTGATCGAACATCACAAGAGATTGCAACATAGGAATGCCGTTTTTCGAATACTCATAGAACATGGTATATAAGTAAGGTAATAGTTGGTACCGCAATTCAATAAACTTTCTAACAATATCCGTTATATCGGCATCGAATGACCAAGGCTCCTGGTCTCCATGATCCCCACTCGAGTGCACACGACAAAACGGATGAAAAATACCAAGTTGAATCCATCTTGCGAAAAGTTCACCGTTTGGTTGTTCTGCAAATCCGCCTATGTCTGATCCAACAAACGAATATCCGCTCATGCACATACGTTGCATTTGTACATTGGCGAGCCATAAATGTTCCCAAGTCGCAACATTGTCACCAGTCCATGTACAGGCATAACGCTGTGTACCTGCATAGGCCGCACGAGTTATGACGAAAGGCCTTTTGGGATACGTATGTTTTTTTACGCCATTATAGGTAGCGCGCACCATTTGCATTCCATAGATGTTGTGTGCTTTCCGATGTGTACATGGGTTCCCTTCGTAATTGTGACGTGTATCCAAGGCGGCTGTTTTTGAAGGCACCTCCATTACGGCAGGTTCGTTCATATCATTCCAAACGGCATGAACGCCCATTTCCGCCATAAATTCTTTGTACAACTCGGCCCACCACGCGCGTACTTCAGGGTTGGTAAAATCAGGAAAATGGCATGGCCCAGGCCATACTTTGCCACTCATATAGGGTCCATCACCACGTTTACAGAAATAATCATTTTCCATCGCTTCCTGATAGACCGAATAGTCACGGTCTATTTTAATACCCGGATCGATCATGACAACGGTCTTAAAGCCATCTTTCTCTAGTTCACCTATCATTCTTTTTGGGTCGGGAAATAACTTCTTATCCCAAGTAAAACAACGAAAGCCATCCATATAATCGATATCCAAATAAATGGCATCACAGGGTATCTTCAAATCCCTGAACTTTTTTGCGATTTCTTTGACATTACTTTCCGGAAAATAGCTCCATTTCGATTGTTGGTATCCAAGTGCCCAAAGTGGCGGCAGTTCTGGTTTTCCGGTCAAATCGGTATATAAACGAACCACCTTGGATAAATCCGGACCATAGATAAAATAGTAGTTCATCTCTCCTCCATCAGCCCAAAAACTTGTAGTATTCCTTCTTTCGTGAGCAAAATCAAAATGCGTCTTGAAGGTATTGTCAAAAAAGATACCGTATGCTTTGCTATCGGTCAAACCAACATAAAAAGGGATCGCTTTGTATAATGGGTCTTGATCCTTACCATAGGCATATTGATCGGTTACCCAGTTAGAGACTCGCTTGCCCTTGAGGTTCGAATGTGTTGCTTTGTCACCCATGCCGTAAAAACTTTCGCCGATCTGGGTAATTTTGCTCATTTTTACGGTATTGCCACCATACTCATAGTTTTCTTCCCAATGAAACCCAATTTCATCTTCGTTAATGATTTTGCCTTCCGGGTCTGAAATCTGAACACGCATTGTTTTCTTGTCGACCAAAACCTTCATGCGTATGGTTTCGATAAGATACTCGGTATCGGTTTCAGAGACTTTTAGGGTATCATAGCCCCTTAGGCCATCTTTGCTGATGGCATATGAAAAATCGGGTTGAAAAGTATGGCTCGTGGCATATCTAAACCGCAGCATACTATTTCTAAGTACTGTAATTTGAAGTACGACCCCATTATCGGAAGTGAAATACAATTTGTCGACATCTTGTAAAAAATCGACTATTTGGTTAGGGTATAAATCCCCTTTATATTCTAATTCTGTGTTTGTTATCATTGTAGGATTTTAATAAGTCAACAAAAAAAACACATTAACTTCTAAAAAAGAAATCAAACTCGACTCAATCGCCAACTATTTTATTTTAATCGTCAAACGTTATTGAAAAATTACAATACTCAAAGGTGGAATGGTCATTTCAATGGATCTGTCATAACCGTGCCAAGCCTTTTTAGTTAGTTTTGAAATTTTGCTTGACATGCCAGAACCTCCATATTTCTTGCCATCGCTATTGAAAAGCTCTTTTACCACACCTGATTTCTTGGGGAGGCCTATGCGATACTTCTCACGAGGAACAGGCGTTAAATTCAAGGCGATATAAATATCGTTCTTTGTATCATGCCCTTTTCTTATGTAGGTCAGCACAGAGTTCTCATGGTCTCCGTAATCAATCCACTGAAAACCTTCAGGACTGAACTGCTTTTCATATAAAGCCGGGTGTGATTTGTAAAAAGCATTTAAGTCTTTGACCATTTGCTGAACTCCGGAATGCACCTCGTAATCCAGGAGATGCCAATCAAGACTCTGTTGAAAATTCCATTCAGAAGTTTGGCCAAATTCACCTCCCATAAAAATCAAATTCGTGCCTGGGTGTGTGAACATGTAACCAAAAAGCAATCTCAAATTCGCAAACTGCTGCCACTCATCACCTGGCATTCTATACACCAATGATTGCTTACCATAAACCACTTCATCATGCGAAAATGGCAACATGAAGTTTTCTGTAAACGCATAGGTCATACTGAAGGTCAGATCATTTTGATGATGTTTTCTGTAGATGGGTTCTTTTTTGAAATATTCCAAGGTATCATGCATCCAACCCATCATCCATTTCATACCGAAACCGAGTCCGCCCATATTTACGGGTTTTGACACCCCCGTAAACGCTGTAGATTCTTCGGCGATCATTTGCACACCATCAAAATCCTTATATACGGTTTCATTGAGCTCCTTGATAAAGGATATTGCATCTAAATTCTCATTATTACCAAATTCGTTCGGATCCCATTCGCCTTCTTCCCTTGAATAATCCAAATACAACATGGATGCAACTGCATCAACACGAAGACCATCGACATGAAATTGATCAAGCCAAAAAAGTGCATTACTGATTAAAAAAGCCCTCACTTCGTTACGGCCATAATTAAAAATCAAGCTCTTCCAATCGGGGTGGTATCCTTTTTTCCTATCGGGATGTTCGAATAAATGCGATCCATCGAAGAACCCAAGTCCGTGTGCATCTTCAGGAAAGTGTGATGGCACCCAATCCATAATGACTCCGATATCGTTCTGATGCAAGGTGTCAATTAACAATTTAAGGCCTTCCGGTTCGCCAAAACGTGATGTAGGTGCAAAATAACCGGTTAATTGATAGCCCCAAGAAGGGTCATAAGGATATTCCATAACTGGCATGAACTCCACATGTGTAAAGCCCATTTCTTTCAGATAGTCAACCAAATCTTTCGCCAAATCCGCATAGGTGAGAAATTCGTTGTCGTTTTTCTTTTTCCAAGAACCCAAATGTACTTCGTAAACGGAATAAGGTCGATCGAGCCCATTTTTATCAGCGCGATACCCCATCCATTTTTTATCTTTCCATTTATAATCGCCTTCCCAAATAATGGATGCGGTATTGGGAGGATGCTCGCAATAGCGTGCAAAGGGATCGGCCTTCTCGGTTACAATACCGAAGTTATTTGAATGAATCTTGTATTTATATACTTCGCCATGGCCCACTTCGGGAATAAATCCTTCCCATATGCCACTGGAATCCCACCTTACATTAAGTTGATATTCAGATTCGTTCCATTGATTGAAATTACCCACGACAGCAACTGTTCTTGCCGTAGGTGCCCAAACCGCAAAATAGGTCCCTTTGACCCCATCTACTTCGATGGGATGGGAGCCTAGCTTGTCATCTGTCTCTTATACACATCTGACGCTGCCGACGACTAGTGCTCTGT
>JARFRH010000070.1 GCA_029287355.1 Maribacter sp.
TCGTTGCACATTCCATGGGATATCCCCGAAGATTACAATGCTATCAAAGAACGCGCCGCCTCACATGATTTACTTTTTGACGCAGTCAATTCGAACACCTTCCAAGACCAAAAAAATGCCAAGGAGAGCTATAAGTTCGGTTCTTTGAGCAACAATAGCATAGGGGTGCGGCAACAGGCCATTGAGCACAATATCGAAGTGGTGGAGATCGGAAAAAAATTGGGTTCCAAAAGCCTGACGATCTGGTTGGCTGACGGGGCCAATTTTCCGGGACAACGTAATTTTCAAACCGCACTTCAACACACCGAAGACAGCCTTAAAGAAATCTATGCTGCCATCCCCTCAGATTGGAAACTTTTTATAGAGTACAAACCCTATGAGCCCAATTTTTATAGTACGGTCATCCAAGATTGGGGTACTTCATTCATGTTGGCCAACGCTTGTGGCGACAAGGCCTACACCTTGGTCGATCTAGGGCATCATTTGCCGAATACCAACATTGAACAGATAGTATCAACTCTTATGATGAAAGGCAAATTGGGCGGCTTTCATTTCAATGACAGCAAATATGGGGACGATGATAGTACAGTGGGGAGTGTCAAACCCTATGCGCTGTTCCTGATCTTTAATGAATTGGTGTACGGAATGCGGAACAATCTGCAAAATCCATATCCGACTTGGATGATCGATGCTAGCCATAATATAAAAGATCCCTTGGAAGATCTAATCCAGTCCTTAGAAGCCATTCAAGAAGCCTATGCCAAGGCCCTTTTGATCGATCAAGACAAATTGAAAGCGGCACAACAGGAAAATGATGTAGTACAATGCCAAGAAATTTTACAAAATGCCTACCGAACCGATGTAAGGCCCTTGTTGCAAAAAGCAAGATCAAATCGTGGTGGAGCCATACATCCTCTAAAGACTTATCGGGAATTAAAAGTTAGGGAAAGCTTGATTAATGAAAGAGGCAAACATTCGGTTGCTTCAGGACTGTAATTCCGTAAGAATGAAGACGAAGGTAACGGCCATATTCGATATTGGAAGAACGAACAAAAAGTTCTTTCTAATTGATACCGATTACCAAGAAGTGTATCGTGAGTACATCCGTTTTGATGAAATCAAGGACGAGGACGGTTATCCCACAGAAAATCTGGAAGCCCTGATACGTTGGGCAAAGGAAGTTTTCATTCGGATGCTAGATTCCTCAAATTTTGACATCCGATCGCTCAACTTTTCATGTTACGGTGCCAGTTTGGTACACATCGATGAAAACGGCAAACCGCTTACTCCGCTATATAATTATATGAAGCCCCTAAAGGAAGAAATCTACGCTTCTTTCTATAATACTTACGGCCCTGAGAAAGAATTGTCAAGATTGACCGGATCCCCTAAATTGGGCATGCTGAATACGGGCATGCACCTTTTTTGGCTCAAATACGAAAAACCCGAAACCTTTAAAAAGATTAAATACTCGCTGCACTTGCCCCAATACCTGAGCTATGTCTTTACGGGAATTCCAGCAAGCGAATACACCAGTATCGGTTGTCATACCATGCTATGGGATTTTGAAAAAAAGGGCTATCACCAATGGGTATATCAAGAACAGATTGATACCATTTTGCCGCCCATTGTCCCGACCCATAAAACATATCCCATCGATTTTAATGGAAAAAAGATACAAATAGGCATTGGTATTCATGATAGCTCATCCGCACTATTGCCCTATGTCCGAAGTGACAAAAAGCCTTTTGTTCTGGTTTCCACCGGAACGTGGAGCATATCCATCAATCCTTTTGCAAAGGGAATGCTGACTTTGAAGGAAATCCAAAACGATTGTCTATTTAATATGCGTATAGACGGAAACCCCGTTAAAGTATCGCGCTTATTTCTGGGGAACGAATACAAATTACAGGTCAAAAAATTATGTTCGCATTTTGGGGTGTCTGAAGACTTCCATAAAACGGTGAAATTTAACCCCGACATTTTTTCAGAGATTAACAGAAATCCTGAACCACAATTTAAATGGATAAGTATTGTGGGTAAGAAAGGAGCCGACAAATCCAGAATGAGTTACGTCCAATTTGAAAAAGCGTATCATAGATTGTTATTGGAATTAGTGCTTTTGCAGGTGGAGAGCATCAAGGCGACAATTGAAGATCCGACCATTGAACGATTGTACATCGATGGTGGTTTTTCTGACAATGAAGTTTTTATTAAACTTTTGACCCACTATTTAAAAAACATGAAATTACATACTACAGATTCCTCATTGGGTTCTGCACTTGGTGCAGTGCTTGTCATGTCGAACACTGAACTACCAGCCAAATTTCTAAAGTTTAACTACGGACTGAAAAAGCAGAGACCAACAAAAACAGTCTAAAAGACCCACCCTTATGAGCCAATACAATATAGAAGAGGAAATTGAAGAAATCGCCGGGGGAGAGTTCGAAAGAACCCCGGTACCAAAATCCAAATTAAAAAGTTGGAAAAGCTTTTTGGGCATGTACGCCGGTGAACATGCTGCGGGAACTGAATTCGTTATCGGCCCCTTGTTCTTAACAGCAGGGGTCAGTGCTTTTGACTTGATAATCGGGTTATTGCTAGGTAATTTTTTAGCTGTTTTAAGTTGGCGTTTTCTAACAGCCGAAATAGCAGTCAAATACCGTTTGACCCTATATTATCAGTTGGAAAAGATCTGCGGTAAAAATTTGGTTCTGGGATACAATCTGGCAAACGGGGTCCTGTTCTGTTTTTTGGCCGGGGCAATGATTACAGTCTCGGCGACAGCAGTGGGTATTCCCTTTAATATGGAAATGCCCAAATTGACGGACACCATGCCCAATGGCCTTATCTGGGTACTCATTGTTTTGGCAATCGGCACGGTAATTTCACTGGTGGCTTCTAAAGGATATGATATGGTATCAAAGGCAGCCAATTGGATGTCTCCTATTATTGTATTGGGTTTTTTGGCTTGCGGTATCATCGCGATACAACAATTGGGGGTACAAAGTTTATCTGACTTTTGGAATATTTGGGGGGAAGGATCTGAACCTTTTCCAGGGCAGATAAAATACACCTTCTGGCATGTGGTTATCTGGTCATGGTTCGCAAATGCCGCGATGCATATTGGCATGTCGGATTTATCAGTTTTTCGTTTTGCCAAAAAACCCAGTTCAGGCTGGATGACGGCTGCAGGAATGTACGTAGGCCACTATATGGCTTGGATAGCAGCAGCTTTGCTTTATGCCGTATATATTAAATCACCTGAGGCACAGACCTTTTTATCCAATGGCGAAGCACCTCCTGTAGCACCTGGCCCCTTGGCGTATAATGCAATAGGCTATTTTGGTGCCCTAGCTGTTTTATTGGCCGGCTGGACCACAGCCAACCCTACGATTTACCGAGCTGGACTGGCATTTCAAGCCGTTATACCCAAAATATCAACGTTTTGGGTTACTATCTTGGCAGGAACTGTGGCGACCATAGCTGGTTTATTTCCGGCTTTCGCTATGAAATTACTTGGTTTTGTTGCTTTGTACGGTTTCATTTTGGCACCTTTTGGAGCCATTATTGTCTTTGAGCATTTCTTCGCTAAAAAATCAGGAATTGTAGAAAATTATGCCGAAAAGTCAGGCTCGAAGTTCAACAGGTCTGTTTTTTGGGCATGGACAGTGAGTTTTGGTTTATTTTATTTTATATCCTTGCAGTTCGATATCTTTCTTTCATTCGTAACCCTACCCGCATGGTTGCTTTGTGGAGTATTATTTTTGGTGTTTAGCAAGAAATGGCAAAAGAAAATACAAACCGCTCCATAAAAAACCTGTAAGTTTTCATGATGATACAGTCAGAGTAAGCTACGAATAAAGTAATTCGAAGTGCGCAAAGAAATAAGTTGAGCAAATAATCTCGAAGCAAGTCCACGAG
>JARFRH010000117.1 GCA_029287355.1 Maribacter sp.
TAGTTGTGTTGATTATAGAAGTCCATTCTTTTGTGCACCACTTTTATAGTTTTATAGGGGTAAGATTCGAATTTCCCTTCTGATTCCCATCTTCATTCGACTTATCTGACTTAGAACCAAATAAAGTAGTGGCGATAAAAATTGAAAAGATTACATTTTTCATGGACTCTTTTTTTTTAAGTTCCCTTTTAGTTTGACAGCAATTCCATTGAAATGTTATCTCGTCTCTCCATTATTAAGTTCAAAAAAGGTGACAATACATTTTCATCCATATTTTATGGTAGAATTCCCTATTTTTGTACCACCAAAGTATTGAAGACCGACTATGAGTCAAAAAGTACTGCTTTCCTCTAAAGAAATAAACATCATCCTTCACCGTTTGGCTTGCCAACTCCTTGAAAATCATTTGGATTTTGAAAATACGGTTCTTATTGGTATCCAACCAAGAGGTACTTTTGTCGCGGAAAGGCTTACCAAAATCTTGAAAGAGGAATATGATGTAAAACATATCAACCTTGGTTTTCTTGATATTACCTTTTATAGGGATGACTTCCGTAGAGGTGAAAAGACCTTGGCGGCCACACAAACAAAAATTGATTTTTTGGTTGAGGATAAAAAAGTGGTACTTGTAGATGATGTCTTGTATACAGGAAGGAGCATACGAGCAGCCCTAACGGCCATTCAATCTTTCGGAAGACCCGCTGAGATTGAACTTTTGACTTTGATCGATCGCAGGTTTAGTAGACATTTGCCCATTCAGCCAAACTATAGAGGAAGACAAGTTGACGCGATAAATGATGAAAAAGTAAAGGTGATGTGGGAAGAGAATGATGGTAAAGACGTAATTTATTTGATAAGTAAATAAAATGGCAGAACTGAGTGTAAAACACTTATTGGGAATAAAGTATCTGAAAGAAGCGGATATACAACTCATTTTTGAAACTGCTGATCATTTTAAAGAAGTCATCAATCGCTCGATAAAGAAAGTGCCTTCATTACGTGATATAACCATTGCCAATGTATTTTTCGAAAACAGTACGCGAACCAAACTTTCATTTGAACTGGCCGAAAAACGTTTGTCGGCTGACGTAATCAACTTTTCCGCTGGACAGTCTTCCGTTAAGAAAGGAGAGACCTTAATTGATACGGTTAATAATATTCTTTCAATGAAAGTTGATATGGTAGTGATGCGACACCCAAGTCCTGGAGCAGGTATCTTCTTGTCAAAACATGTCAATGCCTCCATTGTGAATGCTGGGGACGGAGCACACGAGCACCCTACCCAAGCTTTACTGGACTCTTTTTCCATTCGGGAGAAATTAGGTGATGTGGCAGGCAAAAATGTTGTTATTGTAGGTGATATTCTGCATTCAAGAGTGGCACTTTCGAATATTTTCGCACTCAAATTACAGGGCGCGAATGTAAAAGTTTGCGGACCTAGAACCTTGTTGCCTAAATATGTGGAATCTTTAGGGGTCAAAGTCGAAACCGATCTACGAAAAGCATTGAACTGGTGTGACGTTGCAAATATGCTACGCATACAACATGAGCGTTTAGACATAAGTTATTTCCCAACAACAAGAGAATACACCCAACAATTTGGGGTGAACAAGGCTTTGTTGGATAGTCTGGACAAAGAAATCGTTATCATGCACCCTGGGCCAATTAATAGGGGAGTGGAAATTACCAGCGATGTGGCTGATTCGAAACAATCCATCATTTTGAACCAGGTTGAGAATGGAGTGGCAATTCGCATGGCAGTCATCTATTTACTGGCTTCAAAAATAAAATAGGCACTATGATTTTTGACAAAAAAGAAACTACGACCACGGTTTTTCAAGAGAATATCGCATTGAACGAGTTTCTGGAAAATTTGAACGGTGGTTATCCAAAAATTAAAAATGATAATATTATCGTGAACTTATTTTCATTTTCGAAATTAAGTACTGGTGATATCTTGGAGTTTTTAGAGCTATCTAACGCTCATCGTGAATCAGGTAAATCCTTTGTTTTGGTAAGCAACAAGGTGGCCTATGACGAAACGCCCGACCAAATTACGGTTGTGCCAACCTTGCAAGAGGCTCGTGATATCATCGAGATGGAAGAAATCGAAAGGGACTTGGGGCTGTGAAACTCCACATCTTAGGCTGCTATGCGGCAACGCCCCGAACCCTGACCAACCCGACCTCCCAAGTTTTGGAAATCAGGAATCACGTGTTCTTGATCGATTGCGGGGAAGGTACTCAAGTGCAGCTACGGAAAACGAAAATCAAGTTTTCTCGAATCAATCATATTTTCATTTCACATTTGCATGGCGACCATTTCTTTGGATTACCAGGCTTGATAAGCACTTTTCGTTTATTAGGAAGAGTTAAAGAAATGCATATTTATGGTCCCAAAGGAATAAAAGAAGCGATAACCCTTCTTCTTAAACTTGGTGATTCATGGACAAATTTTCCGCTTGTTTTTCACGAATTGGTTTCCAAGGAATCGCAATTGATATATGAAGATGAGAAAGTAACCGTAGAAACGATCCCTTTAAATCACAGAGTGTATACGAACGGATTCCTTTTCAAAGAAAAATTAGGTGAGCGTAAGTTGAATATTGAAGCGGTCGGGAATTATAAAATTGATAAATCATCCTACCAAAACATCAAAAATGGAAGGGATATCACTATAGCGAATGGAAAAGTGATTTCAAATGCTGAACTGACTTTTGACCCTCCTAAGCCCAAGAGTTATGCATTTTGTAGTGATACGGCCTATAAACCGGGAATAATTCCCCAAATTAAAGGTACGGATGTTTTATATCATGAATCTACTTTTTTGGACTCCGAGAAGCACCTGTCTGCCAAGACCAAACACGCTACAGCAAAAGAAGCTGCGACCATTGCCAAGGAAGCTAAAGTAGGTACGCTGATTTTAGGGCATTATTCAACAAGATACAAATCGATCGAGCTTTTCAAAGAGGAGGCGCAGACCATTTTTGAGAATGTCAAATTGGCCGATGACGGGAAGGAATTCGATTTTTAGTTATTTAGTTCCTCGGCAAAGGTCTTAAATAGATTAAGCCATTTTTGGACTTGCTTCTTAAACATACCCGGAAATAATCTTGCCATTAATTTCGGCAAAGAACCATTGAATTTAGTGTAGTGTATTTCTTGTTCGAATTGAGTGATATTGGGGTCAATCTTCATAAACTTACACGACATAGTATTGACCATATGTTTGTGTTCATATGTAGCCTTGAATTCCTCAGGTAGCTCATTTCGGATGATGGTTTCAATAAGTTCTAATTCGTCATAAGTCAGTTTCGATTTAGAACCAACTTCTCCAGGAATCCCACCAATAGGCTCAATACTTATAAAACCATCTTGCCATTCCTTCCAGTTAATGGGGTTTTCAAATAACGCTATTACCGTGTGAATGGGTACGTTGATATCTGCATGACAAGTAAATTTCATATTGGTGTCATTTGAAGGAGGTTACCTGTGAAATACGAAAAAATATTACAGAATGTCACTCAAAATGGATGGCCAAGATGTTGTAAATTGCAGTATAAAAGAATGCGATGCAGAAGGACTTGGGTAAATATCGAAAATCATATGAAAAAAGCGCCCTGATAGAAGGCGCTATTTCAGATAATCCTATGGAGCTTTTTCAAAAATGGTTTTATGAAGTCGAAGCTTCTGATGGGGTTGACGAACCCAATGCAATGACGGTTTCCACAATTGGCATAGATGGGTTTCCGAAGAACCGGGTAGTACTTTTAAAAAAATATACCTATGAGGGATTTATCTTTTACACCAACTACGAAAGTGAAAAGGGAAAGGCAATAGCGGAGAACTCCAATGTTTGTATTTCATTTTTTTGGCCGAATCTTGAACGTCAGATTATCATTAAGGGGGTGGCTGAAAAAATCGCGAAAAACCTATCCGATGGTTATTTTGAATCTCGACCCGAGGGCAGCAAGCTTGGTGCTATAGTTTCCGATCAAAGTAGTGTAATTCCATCTAGGGAAGTCTTGGAAGAAAAACTAACGGCCCTTGAAAAAGAATACAGAGGAAAGGAAATCGAACGTCCAGATTGGTGGGGAGGGTATCTCGTAAAACCAATTTCGATTGAGTTTTGGCAAGGAAGACCAAATCGATTGCATGACAGAATTCGATACTCTATGGAGGGTTTGGATTGGACGATGGAACGTTTAGCACCTTAGTTGCAATTCATGTTGGCCTTATAAAATAGACATACTGCTTAGTGCACTAACAACCATTTACGCTACGATTTACGAATTAAATTTTAAACAGAAATGAAGACACTCATATTAGTCCGACATGGTAAATCCTCATGGGAGTATGCTGTGGGGGATAAGGACAGACCCTTGTTGAAGAGAGGAATCAATGATGGAGTGTTGGTCTCCGATAAATTTCATGAGCAGGGGTTCAAAATCGATTCGATTTTTTCAAGCCCTGCGAATAGAGCCTTGCATACTGCCATGATTTTTTGTCGACAAATGTACTTTCCCTTGGATAAATTCCGAATCACGGAATACTTGTATGATTTTTCAGGTGATGAGGTATTACAA
>JARFRH010000145.1 GCA_029287355.1 Maribacter sp.
ATGTAACAGGGCCTTTAAATGCAACCCAAATTGCTCCAGGAGCAGTGGGTAACACTGAGCTCGCTATTAACGCTGTGGGTACGACACAGTTGCAATCTCTATCTGTTACGGCAGAAAAGATAGCTGCAAACACCATAACTGAATTTGAAATAAGTAGTGGTGCCATTTTTTCGGATGAAATTAGGGATGGTGAAATTATTAACGCCGATATTTCGGATTTTGCAGCAATTGCAGGAACAAAAATAAATCCGAATTTTGGCGCACAAGATATTTTGACAACAGGTAGAATGGATGCTAACACTATTTGGTTGGCCGGTGTACAAATCCATCCAGATTACGTTTTCCAAAAATATTTCTCTGGGGAATCAAAATTGAAAAAGGATTATAAATTTGCTAGCCTTGAAAAAATAGAAGAATTTGTAAGAACATATCATCACTTACCGGGTATTAAGTCAGCTGCAACAGTCGCGGAAGAAGGAGAATGGAACTTAGGAGAGTCCAACCTCAAAAACCTTGAAAAAATAGAAGAGTTGTTCTTGCATACCATTAACCAAGAGCATAAAATCAAAAAACTGGAGTCAGAGAATAAGACATTGGCTGATGAGCTCAAGTCTATACAAAAAGACTTAAAAGACATCAAAGCCCTTTTACAAAAGCAATAAATCGCACGAATTGATTAAAAAAATCCTTTACATATTGTTTTTATTAGGATCTTGGGCCAATGCCCAAAATGCCCTATACAACTCTGGTAACCTTCAAATTCACCCAGAGGGTCAATTGGGCCTGCATATTGATTTGATCAATGATGGCATCTTAGATGACAATTTGGGTTTGGCCGGTTTTTACGGTGATTTGCCCTTGACGGTTTCAGGTGCTTTTGTACCCACCTTTTTTGATTTGGAGATCGCGAATCCTGATCATGTTGTATTGACCACAGGCATCAACACCTTGAACACTACGAATTTTATCTTGGGTAATTTTGAAACCCCAAGAAATGCCACGGACAATTATTTGAATTTTATGACGAATGCCTTCGCTACCAATAGTGGTGATATGTCAAAAGTCGATGGGTATGCCGCTATCACGAACAAGCAGAGTTTCACCTTTCCTGTGGGTGATGCCGTTCAGTTGCGCCCGCTGGTAATAAGCTCCGATGCGGTCAACAATTTAGCTAAATGTGCCTACTTTTTTGAGGACCCCAATAGTCCTTCTACTTTTGCAAGCCCTTTTAGTACGGCTATAAAAGAGGAGACGCTTGGTCCCGTAAGCACAGTGGAATTTTGGCGTTTGGAAGGCAGTGTACCTTCCACCATTCAATTAAGCTGGAATGAAAGAAGCACTATTAGTCTCTTAACAGATGACCCGACTACCGTAACCGTTGTGGGTTGGAGCAAAGCCACCAACCAATGGGAATCGCTTATAGGGGGTCAAGCAATGGGTGATATGACCCAAGGTTTTGTAAGCTCACAAAGTTTCGTGCCCGATGACTATGAAGTACTTACCTTGGCAAGTTCCCTTGGTGAGGCGCGCGATTTCATTTCTGTCGACAATTATTTGGTAACTCCGAACGGAGATGGTAACAATGATTCTTTTATCATACCGGAATTGGTGCAATCTCCCAACAATTCGCTTCAAATTTTTGATCGCTTCGGTTTAAAGGTTTTCGAAATGGAAAACTATACCGATGAATTTCGGGGTTTTGCCAATACCGGTACTATTCTCATGGGGAAAGAAAAAGGCCTACCCATTGGGGTATACTTCTTTATTGTTGAAATGCGCGACTTGAATCTTGATTTTCAGGGGTTCTTGTATTTGGCCAGATAATGAAATAGTAGGTCTCTTTTACATGTGCACTGGGGTCAACTAAAAAACATGATAAAATTCATGTTTTTGCTTTTTGCGAAAAATTCATACAACGATTCCTTCTTAATATACATACTTTTCTTACAAGTATACAACATTAATTATCTAAATCATTTACTTAGAGGTAGTTTGGGCTCTTGCACTTTAATAAAATACCCCGAAATGATTTTAAAGAAGCTTATCCTAGTAATTATCTTCACTACCACAAATTGCTTATTTGCTCAATTAAAAGTAGGCGATAGTCCAGATAAAATAGATAACGCCTCACTTATAGAGCTTGAGAGTCGAGATAAAGCCTTGGTACTTACCCGTGTGAACAACGGGCTTATGCAAAAGATAAAACCCCTTGCAGGAGCCATGGTTTACAATACAGATGCATCTTGTATCTTCTATTTTAATGGAAATCAATGGACTAGTTTATGTAAAAAAACAGACGGAGAAGGGCTTTCTTTTACAGAAAATAACGATGGGACTTTTACAATAGTCACATCAAGTGGATCATCAATAAAATTATCGGATTCCGTAAGCGAAAAAGGTGATAAAGGAGACACTGGTGAAACCGGTGCAGCAGGGCCGCAAGGTTTACAAGGTGAAAACGGAGCAACTGGTCCACAGGGTATCCAAGGTAATAAAGGTGAGAAGGGTGAAACCGG